>CAZYYR010000117.1:0-7349 GCA_964651465.1 uncultured Nitrosospira sp. | reverse complement strand
AGAAGCTCGTAGGCGATCTCGCCGGGGCTTATTCGAGAAGAATCAATATACAGCATCGATTGGTATACCAGGTGTTGGAAGAGGGCCGGATTGTCAAAGTGTTGCGGTTATGGAGTCACTACGAATAACGCATACCCGCAACATTGAACGGCCAGACAATTGACCGGTGAGACTACACGGCGGCAGTTCATTCCAGACGCATTTGACAGGATAAACAGTATGGCTCTGGATTATAAGTGGTTCAAGCTGAAAGCATTATTGAAGTCGGGGAAGCGTCCTTCCGGCGAGGAAATGGAGAAATTCGTCCTTCGCAAGCGCGCCAGGATGGGTTCCACGGAATTCATAGGGATAACGGGCAGTGGCGGCAAGACCACCACGGCCCGGTTCCTTCATCACCTGCTGAGTGAAAAAGCCAAGTGCGCGCTCTCCGCATTCGATAACACTTATCTCTCCATCATAGGAGGCATGCGCAAGCTTGACAGAAATATCGATTACGCGGTCTTTGAAATAAGCGGGAATAAAAAGGGGGCGATAGATGCCGCCTGCCGCTATATCCAGCCCCGATCTGGAATCGTGACAGTCGTTGCGAGCGACCATATTACGAACTTCGATGGGGTCGAGGATATCGCCCGGGAAAAAGGCTGCCTGGTATCGAATATTCCGCCGGATGGACGGGTGTTCCTGAATGCGGGCGATCCCCGGGTGCTTGCCATGCGCTCACGATCCGAAGCCAGGGTATGGACCTATGGGAGAACAGCCGGGTCGGATTACCATGCCACGGATGTGGCCATTTCACCGGCGGGGCGCCTGCAATTCACCTGTCATCACGAGGGCGAATCCGCCTGGTTCGATATCGGGTTGCTGGGATTGCATTTCATCACGCCGGCACTGGGCGCCATTTCCTGTGCACACCAGCTTGGCATTTCGCTGTCTGCTCTGGTCCGGCGTGCCAGTACATTCATTCAGACAGCGGGACGCTGCTCCCTGCATTCCAGTCCGAATGCGCCCATCTTTATATGTGATACCACGAAGGCGCCGTTCGAGACCCTGAATCTGGCGCTACGGACAGTGAGTAGCTTTCCGGAAGCGCCCAGAAGAACAATTGTGCTCGGAACCGTCTCCGATATATCCAGGAAAGGTATCTACACGCACTATAAACCTGCTTACATCCTCGCGCGGGAACTGGCTGACCGGGTAATTTTCTTCGGGAACAAAGCTGCTCACGCAAGACCGGAGGATGAGGACCTGGCAGCGGGACGTGCCCAGTTTGTATCGAGCATCGCGGAGTTGCGCGATCTGATCCGTCAGACCATGATTCCCGGGGAAGTGATCCTCCTCAAAGGATCGGCATACATCGATCATCTGGAGCGGGTCGCGCTCGACTACGGTAAAAAAGTTGCCTGCTGGAACAACGATTGCCGCATGACGACAGAATGTTTCAACTGCGACCGGTGCCACTGAACTTCTGAATTCGCGGCTACGGGACTTTGATCGGCCAGGCTCTGCAATATCCGATTGTCTGGTTCTGGAAACGGGCATCCGGGGCCATGCAAGGCCGTTTCTGGAGAAACCGGTCCTCATCTCGCCATGCGTCCATTGAGGAATAGGCCTCTGCATCGGCGGAGCGTGAGTTCCGATTGGGTGCGATCGGAAAGCACGACCCAAAAAACTTGTGATAGCATCAGGTGAAGCGCCGCAGATGAGGCACCCAAACGATAAAAGCGCGATAAAAGCGCGATAAAAGCGCGATAAAAGCGATATCGCGGACACCCGCTGAGTATCGGCACGGTCCGCTATCGAACCTGGAAGCGCTGCCGCCTGCGTCCGGTATCTGTTCCGGTATTTGTCAAGGGAATGACGCTTGCATGGTGCCTATGCCGACGGGTTATCCCATCTGTGTAGACACTCGTTCGTTTCTCGGAAATCAATCATGTCGCTAGTCTGGATCGTTATCCTGCCATTCGCGGGCAGTCTTTGCGCCGCTTTTCTGCCGTCTCACGCGCGCAATGCCGCGGTGTGGCTGGCCGGATTGGTGGCGTTTGCCTGCGTGGCACTGACTGTCCAGCTCTATCCACGGATCGCGGAAGGCGAAGTCGTGCGCGCGGTGGTGCCGTGGATGCCCGCGCTGGGCCTGGATTTCACGCTGCGGATGGATGGCTTCTCCTGGCTGTTCGCCATGCTAATTTCGGTGATGGGGATGCTGGTCATCCTGTATGCGCGCTACTATATGGCGCCGCAGGACCCGGTGCCGCGTTTTTTCGCTTTCTTCCAGGCTTTCATGGGGGCGATGCTTGGGGTGGTGTTGTCGGGCAACCTTATCCAGCTTGTCGTGTTCTGGGAGCTGACCAGCCTGACATCGTTCATGCTCATCGCTTACTGGTACCAGCGCGTGGAGGCGCGTCGCGGCGCCATGATGGCACTGACCGTGACGGGTGGAGGCGGATTGTGCCTGCTGGGAGGCGTGCTGCTCCTGGGACATATCGCGGGCAGCTATGACCTGGATGCCGTGCTTGCGTCGGGCGAGCGCGTTCGCGGGCATGAATGGTATCTGCCCACGCTGGTCCTGATCGCACTGGGGGCACTGACCAAGAGTGCCCAGTTTCCGTTCCATTTCTGGCTGCCGCATGCGATGGCCGCCCCAACCCCCGTATCCGTCTATCTGCATTCGGCGACCATGGTCAAGGCGGGTGTGTTCCTGCTGGTGCGGCTGTGGCCGGTGCTTGCCGGGACTGAGGCGTGGTTCTGGATCATCGGCACCGCCGGGCTGGCCACGCTGGTGCTGGGCGCATATGCGGCCATGTTCCAGCAGGACATGAAAGGGGTGCTGGCATATTCCACCATCAGTCACCTGGGACTCATTACGCTGCTGCTCGGGCTCAACAGTTCCCTTGGTCTGCTGGCGGCCGTTTTCCATATCATGAACCATGCTACCTTCAAGGCATCCTTGTTCATGGCTACCGGAATAGTCGATCACGAGACCGGTACGCGCGATCTGTCGCGGCTGAGCGGCCTGTACCGCGCGATGCCGATCACCGCCACGCTTGCGGTGGTGGCTGCGGCCGCGATGGCGGGCGTGCCGCTGCTCAACGGCTTCATTTCAAAGGAGATGTTTTTTGCCGAGACGGTATTCGTCAGCGGAAACGCGGTTACGCGCATCGGGCTGCCGATTCTGGCGGTGATCTGGGGAATATTCAGTGTTGCTTACTCGCTGCGCTTCATCATGCAGGTATTCTTCGGGCCGCCGGCGCATGATCTGCCACGAGAGCCGCACGAACCTCCGCGCTGGATGCTGCTGCCCAGCGCCCTGCTGGTGATGATCTGCCTCGTGGTCGGGATGTTTCCGGGAAAAACGGTCGGATCCTATCTGGATATGGCCGCGCGTTCCGTGGCAGGTGCGGACATGCCGCATCATAGTTTCGCCGTGTGGCACGGCTTCAACCTGCCGCTGATGATGAGCCTGGCGGCAATGGTGATCGGCACAGGCCTGTATCTGGCGCTCGGAAAGTATCGGCAGGGCGCCTCCACCGTGCCGCTGATCGACCGTTTCGATGGCAGGCGGATTTTCCAGTTCATGATGCAGAAGCTGGATGCGGGAGCGACGGGGTTGATGCAGGGATTATCGACTACGCGCCTGCAAACACAGATGCTGCTCCTGATTTCCGCGGTGTTCGCCATTGCGCTGGTGCCGCTGCGCGGCGGATTGCCGCCGGGCAATCTTCCCGGGCTGCCGCTGCACCACGCATTTGCGCTGATGTGGCTGGTGGGCGCGGTCTGCGCGGTCGGCGTGGCTAACCAGGCCAAGTATCACCGGCTGGCGGCGCTCAGCCTGTCCGGTGCCACGGGACTGGCGACGGCGATGACGTTCGTCTGGTTTTCCGCCCCCGACCTTGCCTTGACCCAACTGGTGGTGGAGTCGGTCACGCTGGTTTTGATCCTGCTGGGCATGCGCTGGCTGCCCCGGCGTTACGCCTGGGTCGACGAGGGACAGCGCTCGTTGCGCGCACGCGTGAGCGCCCGCAGCCGGCGCCTGCGCGACCTGGTGCTGGCAGGCATTGCCGGTGCCGGCATGGCTGCCTTGAGTTACAGTGTGCTGATGCGGCGGGCAGGAGAAGGCATTTCGCCGTTCTTCGTACAGAACTCGCTTCCGCTGGGGGGCGGCTCCAATATCATCAACGTGATCCTGGTCGATTTCCGGGGTTTCGATACCTTGGGTGAGATCAGCGTTCTGGGCATCGTGGCGCTGACCGTCTTTGCGCTGCTGCGCCGTTTCCGTCCCGCCGCGGAGAGCATGGATGTGCCGCGCCAGCAACGGGAACAGGATGTGCAGCCGGGAGGCCTGGCCGAGCCCGTGGACCCGAAGGCGCCGCTTCCTTCCGGCCCGATGGCGCCGCCGGCTGTCCTGGTGCAGTTGCTCATGCCCGTTGCCGCCATGGTATCGCTTTTTTTCCTGTTGCGCGGGCACAACGAACCAGGAGGCGGATTCGTCGGCGGACTGATCATGGCCATCGCCATCATCCTGCAGTATATGGTGGGCGGCACAGCCTGGGCGGAAGCGCGTACGCGCATTTTTCCGCAATACTGGATCGCGCTGGGACTGCTGTGCGCAGCGGGGGCCGGTTTCTCGGCCTGGCTGGCGTCGCGCCCTTTTCTTTCCGCGCTGGCGTGGCATGGAACCCTGCCGATCGTCGGCGAACTGCACCTTTCCACCGTGCTGCTATTCGATCTGGGTGTTTACCTGCTGGTGATCGGCGCATCGGTGCTCATACTGGTCGCGCTGGCTCACCAGTCGCGGCGGGCTCGCAGCAGGCTCGCAACTGCGGAGGCTGAATCCGCGGCAGGGACTACTGCGGGTTCCGCGGCGGGTCCCGTGGGATATGGTGCCGTGCCCGGAGAACCGGCCGGTATTGCCGAGACACTGGCGGGGACGGCAGGGCGCCCCGCCCCCGCAGGGAAGGGCGTTTGATGGAACTGGTGCTTGCCCTGGCGATAGGCGTGCTGACCGCATCGGGGGTCTGGCTACTGCTGCGCCCGCGCACTTTCCAGATCATCATGGGGCTGACATTGCTGTCCTACGCGGTCAATCTGTTTATTTTCGCGATGGGGCGGTTGACGCTGGGGCAGCCGCCGCTGGTGGAACCGGGGCAGATCGATCCATCGCAGCTTCCCGATCCCGTGCCGCAGGCGCTGGTGCTCACTGCCATCGTCATCGGTTTTGCCACGACTGCGCTGTTCCTGGTGGTGCTGCTCGCCTCGCGCGGCCTGACCGGTACCGATCACGTCGACGGCGAGGAAACCGAACCATGAGCGCCTGGCTGGAGCATCTGCCCATACTGCCGGTGGCGATTCCGCTGACGGCTGCCGCGGCGATGCTGCTGTCGGCCGAGCCCCACCGAACGACACGCACCATCATCGCGCTCGTGGGCGCGCTGGCGAATCTGGCCGCGGTCATCATGCTGGCATACATGGCCGCAGGCGGAATGGCGGCAGTATGGCCGGAAGGGATCGCGGTCTACCGGCTGGGCAACTGGCAGGCACCGTTCGGCATCGTTCTGGTGGTGGATCGCCTGTCGGCGGTCATGCTCGTGCTCAATGCGGTGCTGGCACTGGCATCCCTGGTCTATGCACTGGCCCGCTGGAAGCGGATGGGATTCTATTTCCACCCTTTGTTCCAGTTCCTGATCATGGGAGTGAACGGCGCTTTCCTGACGGGCGACCTGTTCAACCTGTTCGTGTTCGTGGAGATCCTGCTGGCTGCGTCCTACGGCCTGCTCCTGCATGGAATGGGGGCGGCCCGCGTCAAAGCGAGCCTGCACTATATCGCCCTCAATCTGGCGGGTTCCTTCGTTTTCCTGATTGGCGTCGCGCTGATCTACGGGAGCAGCGGCACACTCAACATGGCGGATCTCGCCGTGCGCGTGCACGGCCTGGATGCCGCCGAACGCAGCCTGTTCGAAGCCGGAGCGGCGATCCTGGGGGTGGCGTTCCTGGTCAAGGCCGGGGCATGGCCACTGAATTTCTGGCTACCCTCTGCCTATTCCGCGGCAGCGGCACCAGTGGGCGCTTTTTTTTCAATCCTGACCAAGGTCGGCTTTTACGCGCTGCTGCGCCTGGGATCGCTCTTGTCCGGTTCCTCCGCGGAGGGGGCGCCGATTCCGTTCGACGGCGACTGGCTGTTCGGTATCGGCATCCTCACGCTGACGCTGGGCAGCGCCGGCATGCTGATGGCGCAGCAACCGCAGCGGCTGACCGCATATTCCGTCATCGTGTCTTCGGGCACACTCCTGGCGGCGCTGGGAGTGGGCATGGCAGGCATGAAAGGCGCCGCAGTGTTCTATCTTGTCAATTCCGTGCTTGCGACAGGTGCGTTTTTCATGTTGAGCGAGATGATCGAGCGCACCGGCCAGGCGGGCGGAACCGACCTGGATGCGGCGCTCGAATCGTATGCCGTCGATTTCGAGGAACCGCTCGATCCGACCGAGCCCGATGAAGTCATCGGCATCGTCATACCTGCGGCCATGGCCTTCCTGGGTATGAGTTTCGTACTGTGCGCGCTTCTGGTTGCGGGCCTCCCGCCGTTATCGGGTTTTGTCGCAAAATTCCTGATCCTGTCCGCCGCCCTCGGTGACGGGCCGCTCGAAGCCGTGCCGGCAATTGTGTGGGCACTATGGATTGCAATACTGGGATCGAGTTTCATCGGCATCATCGCGCTCGGCCGCATGGGAATTCGCCTCTTCTGGAGCCTTGAAGAGATCGCCGCGCCGCGGCTGCACCTGGTCGAAGCTGCTCCGGTGGCCCTGCTGCTGCTGCTGAGCGTGGCGCTGACGGCAGGGGCGGGGCCGGTAACAGGCTACCTTTCGCTTGCCGAGGCAGCCCTGGCTGCGCCGCAGACATATATCGACGCAGTGCTGGGTCTGTCCGAATCCAGCCCGCTCTCCTCGCTCTCCTCGCTTCCCATTGCCCCGGAAGGAATCGATCCATGAAAGGCTGGCCCTATCTGTCGCTGTTCACTGTTGTCCTGTACGGCATCTGGCTGCTGCTGAACGACTCGCTGGCACCGGGCCAGCTATTGCTGGGCCTCGTAATGACGCTGATCGTCTCCGTCGCTACGGCAGCCATGCTGCGGTCGCGGGCGCGTCCCCATCATCTGATGGTGGCGATCAGGCTGTTTTTCTGCGTCCTGGTCGACATCTTCCGTTCCAACATCGCCGTCGCGCGCATCATCCTCGGGCCGGCGGAGTTGCGCCAGGGTTCAAATTTCATGCGCATCCCCATCGATATGCGCGATCCGTACGGCCTCACCGTCCTGGCCTGTATAATTACCGCGACGCCGGGCACGGTCTGGGCGGGCC
>CAZYYR010000116.1:0-7350 GCA_964651465.1 uncultured Nitrosospira sp. | reverse complement strand
GTACGGGACTACGAGCGGATATACGCTCCATGGAAACCGAACGGCACATGCTGGGGAACACGTGCGCGGGCGATCTCGGACAGGTCGGTCGCGTCGAGCAGCAGAAGATAAGAACTGCCTGCAGCGGCATCCAGGACCACCGTCAACAATATGCCATCATCCTCGGATCGCGTATCGGGTGAAATCCCGGGTCGCGCCACGTAGACAGGTTCGCCCGGGAACTGGCCATCCTCCCACCACTCCCTGACATCGCCCTTCCCCTCCAGGTCAAACTTGACCACGGTATCCAGGAAGGCGGACTCGCCTTGGCTTGAGATACCATTTGCATAAACATAGCGGTACGGCCTGCTGTTGCACTGCCTGTAATTGATACGGGGAAGCTCGGCTGTGCCGTCGGCCAGCTTCCAGGAGCGGACGGTGCCGGTCGACACGTCGATGGTGAAGCGCCGCAACTCGTTCTCAGGATAGAACTCCCGATTCGGCCTGTCGAGCAATGAGCCCAGGTAGAAGTACTGTACGACGTCGGCGTCCGGGTACACGATGATATCGAGGTCCACTTGTCCGTCCCGGTCAACCGCATTGACGTGGTGAAAGCCGAACCAGGCTTCGTCGGTATACGCGTGACTGACCTCGCCTGTCTGGCGGTCCACCAGCGAGAAGCGCGTGCCCCGCCGGGGCTCCCATGCGTAGTTGGCAATGAATGGCTTGCCGCTCACAAGCATCCCCAGTGGATTCACCACCAGGGGAAATTCCATCAGAATGACGTACTTCTGGCTGAGCCCGAAGCTGTGCATGTACGATGGCCGGTCCATGCTGTAGCGGCCGATCAGCCGCCGCTCCCTGCTCCCGTCCGGCAGGGCGTAAATGCCGCAGGTGGATTTGGGGCCGAAGCTGAGCAGGTAGTTGAACGCTTCGCCGGTGCCTCGATCGTAGTGCGGATGAGCCGTGGTCAACTGGCCCTTCAGCTTGTCGCTGTAATCGACGACGCCGATCGTCTCCAGCGTATCCTTGTCGAATGCCACCGGCAGGGGCGTTTCAGTCTGCGCCACCCACTCTCCGGCAATTCTGCCGATTGAAACATTGGCGTTGGCGCCGCCGCCGGATGGCGATCCGGTAAAGACCTGGGCGATGCGCTTGAACAGGCTGTGGCAGGGGTCGGTGGCAAACTCCGCATATTTCATTTTTCCGCTTTTGGCCGCTCGATAAGCAGGTGAGTCGAGAAGCCTGTTGGCGTAGCTCACGTGACCATCGGCGATATCGAACTTGTGCAGCATCGCGAACCCGTCAAACCAGTGATTGAGCGTCCTGTCTTCCAGACTGAAACGGGCGGGACCGTTACGCAAGAGCGTGCCGGACAGCCAGCCGGGAATGACGCCCTCCACCTCCAGCGAAGGCACGCTGATTTCCCTGGTCTGGTCCGCAAATCCTTTCCTGTAATCGCCTGCCATCCGAGAACCTCCTCTCGCTACCGTCATTCGCGACTGCGCGAAGTCGTCCTGCGCGAAGTCGCAGGGTCCACCATGCCCGACGAGCATAGTGCCGATTTGATGCTTCATCATAGAGCAGGATACGTTCATGCGCTGTGGCAAATGGAATGATGGTTCCATTGGATCATGTGAGCCCCAGTCCGCCATCGACGGCGATCACTTGGCCCGTCACCCAATGGGACGCCGGATCGGCAAGCGATACGATCCACCGGGCCACATCATCTGGCTTGCCGCGCAGCTTGAGCGGTATCTGTTCGCGCTCCTGCTCCTTGACGGCCTGAGCCTGCTCCGATGAGAGCCCCATCATTCCTGTTAACGCACCCGATTCAGTCGGCCCTGCTGCGACGGCGTTGACGCGCACCCCATGCGGCGCGAGTTCCAGCGCCCAGCAGCGAGTGAGATGCTCCAGGGCCGCCTTGCTGGCGGCGTAGTGCGACAGTCCCGCTGCCGCCTTTTGGCCAAAGGTACTGGAGACATTGATGATCGCCCCCTTCGATTGCGCGAGGTGAGACAGCGCGGCCGTGGCGAGCAGACTCGCCCCGACCACATTCACGGCAAAGATGTTTTCGATCTGCTCGGCCGTAGCCTTGGCCAGGGGAAGGATAGCGCCTGCCCCGGCATTGTTCACCAGCACATCCAGGCGGCCATGGGTTTCGACAGCCTCGGCGACGGTCCTCGCCGCGTCCTGCGGCGCAGCGGCGTCAGCCACGAGCGCGGAGATACCGGGATGATCGCCGGCGGCTTCCTCGAGGGTTGCCGCATGGCGGCCAGTGATGATCACTTTCGCCCCCGCCTCGGCGAAGCGCCGCGCCGCGGCCCGGCCGATGCCGGAGCTGCCGCCGGTGACGCTGACGACTTTATCTTTCAATGTAGACATTGGCATGATGTTCCTGGTGCTGGACTAAGCCGTTGCTTGAGCGGGCCGTTTCGCCCGGCTATGGTCCTGGGGACGACCGTTGCGAAAACCGATGACCATTCCACAGACTGATCGCGTCTCGGCTATTGAAGGCGCGACACGTTCTCCATCTGGAAATCCTGGTGAATCTCCTTGCAGGTATCGTCCGACGCGCCGGGCGTGCAATCCTTCGTATTTCGGATTAGGGCTCTCGTCTGGCCGGCACACCCCGCTCGCACGGGGGCAAAGGCCGGATGGAGGCCCTAAGCCAACAACGGGTCAGTAGTCCCAGAAGGACGCTACCCAACGAAAGGCGTTGCCGTCGACCGCCACCCGACCGATGGAGGGGAACGGCAGGTGCGTGGCTACCAGCAGCTCACGGGACGCCGCCGCGTCCTGCAAAAGACGGACCCGAACACGAACCGATTCCTCAGGATCATGTTCAAAGCCGTTGTGCCAGTCGGGGTGATCGAAGGCGACCGGGAACAGGGCGTCGCCTGCGAATGTCAGCCGCTCGCCGCCGGACGTCACCTGGACCACGCTATGCCCCGGGGTGTGGCCGCCGGTACGCTGGACGATTACTCCCGGCGCCACCTCATGCTCCTCCTTGAACGTCCGCAGCTTGCTGTGGTATTCGTTCATGAACTGCCGGGCAGTCGACCGCAGGACGTCCGGCACCGGCGATGGCATGGAAGTGAGGCAGAAATCGGGCGTCGCCCAGAACTCGACCTCGGCGGCTGCAACGTGAATCCGCAGGTCCGGACGCAACCGGTTCTTCACGTTGTCGACGAGCAATCCCCCGATGTGGTCCATGTGCATGTGGGTTATCACCACGTCGGTCACAGAAGCAAGATCGATACCGGCAGCTTCCAGCCGCCTGGGAAACTGCCCGGCTCGCGGGAAGCCGGGGAATTGCCCCCCTAACCCAGCGTCGACGAGTATGGTCTGGTCACCGCTACGCACTACAAGTACGTTCAGTGCCCAGTCGAACGCGTCCGGTGGCAGGAACATGTCTTCAAACCAGGCTGCTCGGACGGCCGGGTCGACATTGGTGGCCATCGTCGCGGTTGGCAGAGGCAGCACCCCATCGCTAACCACCAGCACGTCGATTTCGCCCACCCGCAGCGCGTAGCGCGACGGGACCAGTTCCTCTGGACTTTGGCCAGCGACGTGTGGGGTGTTGCCCCGGCTCATGCGTGTCTCCTGCTGCCCGCCGCGTTTCTGATGTGTTTCATTCTTTCGGACAACGGTGTCCTGAAGCATTGTCATAATCATTCTCCTGATCCTATGGTTTAAGTAGCGGGTGCCTTGCATTACTTTTCATCTCTGGCATCGGGTTGCCGGAATGGCATGAGATTTTTGTCCCCTGCATGATCCGGCCACGTTCATCGCCATCGATGAGCGAAGGATGGCAGAAGGGCGGCATTAATACCTTGCGATGACCTTGAAATGCGGTTGAGTTTGGCTTGCATTTTTGTCCATGAATCAGTGATACCCATGACGCCATCAGCTCCTGTTGGCGAAAATACCCTCCAATGGCTCCGCTTGCTGTCGATCAGCGAGTCAACCTAAATTCCTGCTGCCGTTAATCCTTACACTCTCTGCGACGGATATTCGAGGCTTTCCGGTAATTTAATGTTTCTATACATTAATAATTACTGGCACAGTATTTGCTTATCTGGGAAGGATCGGGGTAGATATTAATGGACCTACGGGGAAGAATAAAAAATGAAAACGAGAATAATCAAGACCATGCCATTGTTGCAAAAAGGCCAGCAGCTCTACAGTCGCAGTGAGTTCAGCCAGGGCAGCGACGCGGGCGTGTCTTCATGCAATCCACTTGCCAAGAAAGGAAACGGTAATGGAAGCTTAAGGCCGGTGGTGAAGAGAACCGGATTCGAAGATGCACAGAGGGCTCACCGGCGACAGTTTTTCTTTTCCAATGCAAACCTGGAAATTCCGAAAGGCTGGGAGACTACCTCGCTGGGAGATGGTTTCATGCTGCATCATTGCCCGTGGCTCAATGTCCATACGGTAACCGATGAATCGGGTCAGCAATGGGGCCTGCTCGGCCATGCATTCGATATCCAGGAAGATTCTTATCGTGCGCCGATAGCGGCGATCGGGAAGTCTTGCACGAAGGATGTGCCGGCGCTGGTTTCCACATGGTCGGGGCGCTGGGTATTGATCAGCTCTTCAATGGTGATTACTGACGCGGCAGCATTGCTCGGAATATACGTACTGGAGAATGAGCGGGGCGTTTTCATTTCCAGCAGCCTCGCCCTCCTTTCGCAATTATTTGAAAAGCCGATCATTCGTGACAAGCGGATTCTCGGCTGGTATGGCATCAACTGGTTTCCAGGGCCGTTATCAAGATTGGCGGGTGTCAACAGGTTGTTGCCCGATCAGGTCTACAATCCCAAATCTCGCTCGATAAGCTATTTCAAGCGTCTTTCCCCTGCCACTGGCATTAGCCTCGGTGAAGCAACAGAGGCGATGTCGCGTGGACTGATTCAAATATTCCGCGCAATGGCGAGCCAGGACAGCAGGAAATCAATGATTCTGACCTTGACCGGCGGACTGGATTCAAGAACGACCTTTTCGGTCTTGCACGCCGCGGCTATTCCCTTTAATACATTGACCCTGGGCCATCCCAGGATAAGCAGGGCGGATAGTGTATTGCCGGGAAAAATTTCAAAGTCCTACAACATCATTCACCGGCACGTCAACAAGGTCGAGCAACTGGGAGGGAGGCTGGATGAATACGATCTTCATACCTGCCGCTCTGTGGTCGATGGTGACCGCCTCTTATACGCGAGAGGCAGTTACGAAAATCTCGGGCCACAGAACTGGCTTATCAGGTCGGCTTGCTGGGAACTGGGAAGAAGGTATTATCACAGGAAACTGCATGGCCTTGACCTTGAGGAATTGTTCGAACATCCTCATCGTCTGATGAGGCGCTTCAGGACATATACCGGGACGAAGGCTACCGAGGAATCATTAAGCGAATGGGCGCGCTGGCGTCTGGATAATCCTGTTGCGGTTCCGTGGCAAGATCTTTTTTACCGGGATCAAAGGCTTGGCTGCTGGTCCTCATCCATCGAGCAGTCGCTTGATCTTCTGGATCCGGTATCGATTCATCCGGCAAACTGCGATCGCTTTTACGACATCATGCTCGGATTGACGGATGGTTCCGAATGGAATGCCACGACCCTTCAAGAAGGGATCATCGCGAAATGCACACCTGACTTGCTGGATGTCCCGGTCAATCCACCCGAGGGTGGCTATTTGGCAATGAAAACCTATATGTTGAAGATTGCCGCAATTATGTGTGGAGAAACATTGAATCTGCTGGGGACTTCATAGCAGAGGATCAATGTTGATGAGTGGCTGATGCGTCTAACCTCATCCAGGCGCGCCCAGAAAACGGGCCGTGAATCGTCGGGCAAGGCAGCAATGATCTTCAAAGCCTGCTCGAACATTCGCACCAGCGCATCGAAATAGCCTTCATCCTGCAGCCGATATCATCGCAAAATCCTGTTGCCCGCTCGCAGTAGAAAACCATCAGTTCCGCCAGCCCCTCAGGTTGACCGAGAGCCTTCCTGTAGTCCGTAATCGCCTTCTTGGCCTTCGCGACCGAGGTGTCCTGGTTCCTGAGCACATCAGGCCACAGCCAACGATCGATGGCGGTTTTGTACGGCTTCAGTACATCATCGCCCAGCACGAAGCGGGCATGCAGGAAGGCCTGGTTGTCCTTGCTGGCCGCGTACAGGTCCTGCACAAGTCCGATCAGGCCGGCGCGGTCGAAGTCGGCCAGCCTGGCCTTGACGTCGCTCCAGCTGGGCGTGTTCTTCTTTCCGGATGACTGCGCTGGTTTGCGTTTGTTCATGGGTACCTGCCGGACCTCCTGCCCGGCGTTCGATATTTTGATTTTGTTGAGTTTTCCAGCTCATGGCGCGAGTTGGCGATCAGCTGTGCTTCCAAAAGTGACCGCAGGTATTCATGGATTTGCATCCTGCAGCTGCTGGATTTGGTACGCCACCTCGCGCATGTCGGGCGTATCGGACAGGAATTTGGCTGCAACCATGCTTTCGTTGGACAGCGCCATCGGTTCGAGGCAACAGGGTTTCAGATCTGCACTCATGATGAATTTCCCTCGTCATCCTGCGCGGAACTGCTGGATTCCGCGACTGCGTGCGGAATGACAGCGCCCGCCCGGCCGCCCTGTATGAAGGCGTCACCCTGCGCGAAGTCGCAGGGTCCAGAATCCATCCATCCCGCAGCAAGATCATTCCAATCGGGATTGTTCTTCTCGATCAGGTCAATCTTCCACTGTCTGTTACGATTCTTGATCTTCTTCTCCAGGGTGATGGCGGAAACAATATCGTCTCCCTGCGCAAACCAGACCAGACGAGTAACCCCATATTTGCGGGTGAAGCCTTCCAGCAAATGATGCTTGTGCTCATACAAGCGGCGTTCAAGATTGCTGGTTACGCCGGTATACAAGGTGCCGTTCCTCCTGCTGGCAAGGATGTATACATAAGCTGATCTGGCCATGCCCTATCCCTCGTCGTCACCCCTGCGCGTAGTCGCAGGACCCATGACCGACGAGCGTAGCGTTACAACGCTGCATCGGCAACGCGTGCATGCCGAGCATATCGGCCAAGCTCAGGTAGTGGCGCGTTCTTCATCGAGTGCCGCCTTGAACTGGCATCCTTGGCTTTCTGCAATCTGACGCAGAACTGCCAGCATCTCGGGCGTATCGTCATCTAAAGCCGGGCCCGGAAGAGGTGGCGTCTAATGCAGTGGGGTAACCTGTATCACGCGCGGATCGTCGGCAAAATCCAGCAGCAGGCGGCGCACGCGGTCCTGCCAGGCTGTTGCAAAGGCGGTGCGGGTTGCATCATCGGCGCGATCCTGCAAAATCGCCATCAGACGCCCTCCCTGGGCAGGATCACCCGGGACGAG
>CAZYYR010000115.1:0-7359 GCA_964651465.1 uncultured Nitrosospira sp. | reverse complement strand
CTTGCTTAACATCGCTCTCTCCTTTACTCCGTCTCAATAGTTGTTGTGACTCGATACCGCGCTTGGCCTGCCATTCCGCAATACGGCGAAATACAGTTCCTCCCTAGCCACGATATCCGTATTCCAAAAGCCTCGGGCAAGCCCAAGCCAGCCTGAAACCCGCGTAGACTAACGCGGCAACTCCCATGTGTCAAGAAAATTACACCTTCAGAAATTACGCCCGCGATTCAGCAGACGACCAGCAGAACGACAGTTCATCGGCCTGCGATGGCCAATCATCCCCGGCACTTCAGGTCATGGTGCGCGTTGCGTGCACTGTTTGTTCTTCCGGTGATGGCGACGGCTTGTTGCAATAGTGCAGCAGCAGGCCCGTCAATACCGCCCCGCCAAAGATGTTGCCCAGTGTAACGGGAACCTGGTTCCAGAAAAGCCATTGCCCCACTGTAATGTCGGCACCAAGAAGCATGGCTGTGGGCATGACGAACATATTGACGATCGAGTGTTCGAACGCCAGGGCAAAAAAGGTGGAGACCGGCAGCCAGATAGATGAAATCTTCCCGAACGCGGAGGTTGAGATCATCCCCAGAATCGTGCCCAGCGCAACCATCCAGTTGCACAGAATGCCCTTGACGAATGCGGTCAGCCATCCATTGGCGCCCGCATGCTCGTAAACCAGGGTCTTGGAAATGGCGACAGCGATAATCTTGTCGCCCAGCGCACCATGGCCTTCGATGAATGCCTCCGTAAGCGCAATGGCGAGCAGGAAACCGACGAAGGTGCAACCGAAAAAATTTCCGATATATACCCAACTCCAGTTTCTAAGCATCTGGCTGACAGTGACTTTGCCACGCACGACACCTACCGGTAAAACTGCGAAATTGCCGGTGGCAAGTTCCATGCCGAGCAGGATGATCATGGCAAACCCTACCGGAAAGACGGCGCCCGCAACGAGTGCCGCAGCGCCCTCCGTAAACCCTGTTGAAACCTTGAAAGCCAGGGCGGTCCCGTAAGCGAGAAGAGCGCCAGACAAAAAACCTTTCACCAGCATTTTGCCTACGTCGAGACCAGCCTTCTTCTTGCTGGCCGCCTCGACCTCCTCCATGAGTTTCAATGGCGGATGATAGTCCATACTTTTTCTTCTCTCCTAGCTAGAAAGTAATCTTATTATGCATGTGCCGGGCCCGAGCCGTTGCCCGGTTTATCCGGATCGATCTTGCCGCCCACCAGCAACGCCCCAAGCCACCACGCGAAAAGCAGTATCGCAAGTATAACCATGTACCAGCCGGCATGCTCCTGATCGTTCACGAGATAGCTGTTGCAGACGCGAACCGGAGCAACGATATACAGCCACCCCAGGACCGCCAGCATGCTGAAGAAATTGGTCCAGACAAAGCCGCGCCCAATGAGAGTAAGTCGCCGCCATGCCAGCACCAGGGGAAATCCAACCAGCAGCGGAAGGGTCAGGAATTTGGCGACTTCCGCCCAGGGATCGGTCAACGCCGCGTCCAGCGCGCGAGGCAGCATCCAATAACTTGAAGCAAATAATGCGACGATCACGCAAGGAATCGAGCCGCCGACCGAGGCCAGGATAGCGTTCTGCAAACGGACCGGCAGCAAGCGGGTAACGACGATACCGATAACTGCAAGCAGAGGCATTTGCACCAGCATGTGGCTGGTCATGGAAGCCTCCAGCCACGCTCTTGCCCATGGTGTGGCAAGGAACAGATAAAGCGCCATGACCCCTGCGCCTATTTTTTTACGATGCAGCGACAAGACCGAGCTCATAATGCTGCCGCCACCGCTTCAGCAAACGGGACCGCCTTATCGATATCACTGATGAGCATTAGTCTGCCATCACGACCAACAAGATGAAGTGCTGTGTTATGTTCAAAGCCGCCGAACTCATCGGGGATCACGACGATGCCGAAGGCATCGAGCAAAGACCGAAGCTGTGCTCTGTCCGTTACGCGTGCGATACGCCAGATAGTGCCGTCGGCATCGTACGTCTCTCCGTACTCCTTCATGCTGGCGGGGTCGTCATGTTCAGGATCGAAGCTGATGCTGAGGAGCATGAAATCGCGTCCGAGCGACTCCGGGGGAATGAGATCGCGAATCTGCTTGAAGATCATGCCCATGCTTCGACACAGGGTGGTACATCGCGTATAGATGAAGTCTACTGCAATCAGCTTTCCCTGATAATCCCGTAGACTGAAGATTTTTCCATCCTGATCTTCAAACGATACGTCAGGCAGAGGTCGTGGAGATCGCAGGATCTCCACGCGCCGAGCTGTTTCAGCGGTGAACGCTGTAAATCCGTCCGTCCCCCACCAGAAAACCCATGTGCCCAGTGAAGTCACCAGCGCTGTAACGACGACGCTGCGTGTAACCGGGCCCATGGGTTATGTGGAGTAGCGCATCAAGTCGCCATGCTTCGCGCCAATGATGCACGCTGGTAGTCACGACCTGCCAGGCCCAACCGCGACAGGAAGCGGAATATGAACACCAGCACCGATGCAATCAGCAGCATGGCGAAAAACGACGCGATACGATCATAGGGCACCCATTCCGGAAGATGCTCTGCATAACGCCGCGCCGCACCCACCTTTCCTCCGTACAGGAAACTGAGCGTGAATCCCATGGTTCCCACTACGAACCCCCAGAAAGCGGCGACATCGACCGGACTGTCCGGCGCGTTTTCATTGGGTTTTCCGAGGTAGTACATGAATCCGAAGACCATCGCGACCATGCCCAGGATCAGGTAAGTGTGAAAATGTCCTGGTACCCAGAGGGTATTGTGCATGACGTAGTTGACCGTGATCGTTCCGTCGATGAATGCCGGCATGGCGCCCACGGCCCAGCCGAAGAGCGATACGAACAGCAGCCTGGAGCACATATCCCAGCGGATGCCTGACCGGTAGACGATCATCATGGCGCCATATCCCGTCACGATCAGGATCGGGAAGGTGTTCAGATAGCCGATGATGTGGCCCATGATCAGAAACCACTTGGGAAAAGCATAATCCATCAGCAGATGGTGCGGGAAGATGAACATGACCATGAATGTCGAAGCCGTCCAGGAAGCCAGAAAAACCTTGTTCGACTTCCAGGGGCGCTGTGTATAGCGCGGCAGGATTTCATAGACCGCGATCACCGCCATATAGATAACGGCATTGATGAATACGTGACCGAAGAAGTAGATCATGCCCTTGGCCAGCAGTGCATCGATTTCAAAGCTGGGCACGTAGAGGTTCACCAGCATCATGATGAGAATGGCAGCCCCTACCACCAGACCGACCAGGTTGACGATCGTGACCATCGTGCTGGCTACGACCGCAGGGGGGGGCGCATTGCCATCGTCGGGCCCGAAAAGCTGGGGCCAGCCCAGTCCGCGTCCAAGCCCGCCGTAGCGGCTGATGATTGCGCGCGCGATATCCAGGTGCAGCAGCACGAATCCGACGCCGATCACCAGCAGTCCGCCCATGAACAAAGCTGCCGCGTTCTCGCTCCACAACCCCATGGATGTGCTGGGCAAGGGAAAGAGAAAGGTCCAGGCGGCATGGAAATCGAGCAGCAGGATGCTTGCAAGAATCATGACCACCCCGGTGAGGAACAGCAGCAGGTTCGCGGTAAATATGGCGGGCGTGAGGTCGACGTACTGACTCAGAAAATGCCACATGATCGCCGCCCCGGCCAGCGCGACAATCCCCACCATGCCCGCGCCGTGCAAAGTCATGAGCTTATAGAACCAGAGGCCGCCGATGGAAATCATTTGCGCTTGTTCCATCCTCATGAGCAGACCGAAAAGCATCATCAGCAGCAATACGACCGCTGAGATGACCAGATAGGCCAGCACGCCGGCCTTCGCCCCATGATCGGGCGTTGGAGTATAGGTATAGCTTGCCATGCTCGTTCCTCTCTAAATTTTGCCAACTTTGATTTCGGTCATCATATTATGGTGCGCGACACCGCAATATTCCATGCACAGCACCCGGTACGTGCCTTCTCTCGTGAAGGTATGATAGATCACGTTGGTATAGCCTGGCATGGCTTGAGCCTGTGCGATCAGACGCAGATCGGGGTCGTAGATGCCGAAACCGTGGTTGACGTCGGCACTCGTGATGCGAATCTCGACCGGTTGCCCGGGCTCGACCTCGTCGCGATCCATTTCCCAATACCACATGTGACCGATGACGTTGATGACCTGCGCGGGGCCGGTTCCGGCGACTGCTTTCCCTGGACCATAGGGCAAATCCGTCAGGTTATAGATCATGGCTGGGAAAAATACCAGGGCAACGGCCCAGAAGAGCTTTGTACGAAAGCCGTAGGCCTTTTTTACCAGCGGCCCGTATTCCTCTTCGCGCTTATCGGAATTGATGGCGACGTAAATCACTCCAAATGTGATCATCAGCATCAATACAAGGGAAACCTGCCACGCGGTTTCTTGCATTATATTCTCCTTCTTTCTTTATATTTCATCGGTAATATCCGTTAATCACTTGTAGCGGGGATTTCAGCGGGACGAAAAATGTCTGTAACGGCACGAAGCGACTTCCCATGCCGGAATACGCTTCCATGAATGGCAAACAAGCATCACGGATCTTCCGAATACCGACAACTCGGACAAAGTATCGCTTACCTCGGGTTACAACGTATCTGAACCTTTATATTTCTTTACATTGTGTGGCAAGCCAAATCGACAGGGAATCGAAACGTTACAGATTCCATCGTGAACGCGCCAGAACAAAGGAACACATCATTGAAACTGAAGCAGCAACACCTGCTTTCCGCACGGTTTCCCTGAAACGCACGCCGGAAGGTATCGACAATCGGCATCGCGTACCTCTCTTCGGACACCGCCTCAGCGACCGGTCGGAAATTTTCCCCACGCTTTCCATCGGAAAGAAGCTCTTCCGATCCCCACGTGCAATACCCACACTTGCTACGCTGGTATGCATATTGACTACTGCGTGAAGGGGCAGAGTATGCTGTAACGAGACTTCCCTGTCAAGCCTGAAGTTTGTCCATCCCGGGTGGCAAGCACGAGCATAATCCCAGCAATTTCAACCATGTTACGAGTAGGGACGAGGTGTAGCGTCGGGATGGAAAGCTCCGGCAGGGCAGCCGGGCGCTTTTTAGAGTGGCGCTCCCGCCCTTTTATGGAGCAGCAGTGCAAGAGGGATATGGGAGTGGTTCAAAGATCGGCCAGCAATGACCGATCGGGTCGGAAGTCGAGTTGGCGCATTGGCTCAGAAAAATGCGGCGCAACCGTTAGAACGCGCTGGCGGGTATGGGTAACAATGACCTCGTTGTAATGGCTGCAATCGGTCGATCGAATTTCGATCGGACAAAGCGATGGACAATCGCGCTGCAAGGTTCGGATGGAACAATCGTGCTGCAGGGTTCATCCAGCAAAGATCGTCTTTCGACGTTCGGTATGCAGGCAGTGAGCGGCTCCTGCAATTGTGCCGTACCGCTTCGGGGATTTTTACCTCTGCCTGTACCACTGCTCCAGCATCATCAGTATCCACACCATTGTCCCATGGTAGCTCGCATGCTCATCCAGATGCTGGCCCAGCAGCGCATCTATGAAATCCGCCCGAATGACATGGCGCGACTTGAGGTCGCTCAGACTGTCTCCTGCCAGTGTCTGCAGTCCCTTATGCTGTTGAAGCCAGACGCCGAAAGGCAGCCCAAAACCATGTTTCTGCTTGGTGATGATGTCGTCCGGCAGGAATCCTCGCAGCGCTTCCTTGAAGAAATAGCGTAACTGCGTGCCCTTGAGTTTCTGATGGGGCTTCAGCCGCAAGGAAAACTCCACGATTTCATCGCTGATCAGCGGGAACGCCACGTCCATCGCGGCCAGTTCGCATGCCTTGGCCACCTTGGGCAGATCGTTGTCAGCAAGGGTGAACTTGCGGTCGAAAGCCAGCATGCGATTGATGAGGCTCGCAGCGTCGTTTTCATGATAGGTTGAATCGATCAGCTCTGCCGGGACGGCCGGATCGATCGTGTGCAGAAATTCCGGTGTAAATACGTTTGCCGGTCCGTATCTCTCCAGCAGGTTATAGGTCTCCGTACGGGCAGGCATCGGTATCGAGGCCTGTTCGATGTAGCTGCGTGCCTTCCGTATCAAAGGTACGGCGCCGCCACCGGGAATACCAAAGACCAATGGCTCGACAATTCCTTTTCGTAACGGCGAAGGTACCTGTTCATAGAGGGAAAAGAGATGCTGTTTGGCATATCGCACATTGCCACCGAACAATTCGTCGCCGCCATCCCCTCCGAGCATCCTGGTCAGCCCGTCCGCCCTGGCCATGCGTGCGCAATAATAGGCCGGCAGCGCGGAAGAATTGCCGAATGGCTGATCGAAAACCGCCGCCACTTCCGGAATGGAGGTCACGATGTCATCAGGAGTGACATAATATTCCTGATGCCGCGTCGAGAAATGCCTCACCGCAATGCGGGCGTATTCCATTTCGTCGTAACCGGACGCATCGAACCCGATCGAATAGGTCCGCGCTGGCTGGCCGGTTGCTTCTCCCAATAACCCCGCTATCGTCGAGCTATCCGTCCCCCCGCTGAGAAAAGCACCGACTTGTTCGTCACCCACCGCATCGCGCACGCCCGAGCGCAGGACATCCAGAAAATCCTGCTTCAATTCCTGAAAAGGACGCCTTTCATTTTCTGTGAACTTCATTTTCCAGTACTTGGCCGTCTTGACCGATCCCTTGCGGAAAAGAAGGTACTCGCCTGGCAGAAGGCGGTGCTGCCTTTCGTAAATCGTTCCGGGAGCAGGCACCATGTGAAAATAGACGTAGTTGTACAGGCTTTGCGACGCAATCTCTGAGGTCACCGACGGATGCACATTTATTGCGTCAGCAGATGAACCGAAGATCAATCCGTTTGCGGACGCATGATAAATAATGGGATAGGTGCCCATGCGATCTGTTGCCAATACAGCTTCGTCTTTTGCTTCATCCAGAACGCAGCAGGCAAAGGCCCCTGTCAGATCGGCAAAGATCTTTTCCCCGCTTGTCCGCCACTGATCGGCAAGCGTTCTGGCCAAACCCTGGGTTTGCACAAGCTGGGCCAGCCGTGCGTCACGGAAATTTGCGCGACCCCATAAGGCAACGATGAGCCCGTCGTTCTGAAAAGTATGAGCGCTGCCCCGATTTGCAGCGACCGATGCGGCGCTGATGCGGCCCGCCTCGGGGCGCATGTCAGTTCCATCGAAGCGGACGAGGCGCTCGGCCATTCTGCGGACAAGATGCAGGTTATCGGGGATGGAGTTCCCATGGCCTATCCAGCCGCACAGTCCGCTCAAAGAAACGCTCCCTTGTTTTTTTTCACTTTTTCTTC
>CAZYYR010000114.1:0-7449 GCA_964651465.1 uncultured Nitrosospira sp. | reverse complement strand
TAAAAAATGGCACCCATGCACATGATGCAGGGTTCCAGTGTCACGTACAAGGCGCAGCCCGTCAGGCGATAGTTGTTCAGGCAACGTCCGGCAGCGCGCAAGGCCATCACTTCGGCATGAGCCGTCGGGTCCGCGGTCGAAATCGGCCGATTATATCCCCGTCCGACAATAACCCCATCCTTCACCACCACCGCTCCGACCGGCACCTCACCTGCCGCCTCCGCCTGTTCTGCCTGTTCGAGCGCTGCCTGCATGAAGCCGATATCCACGTCCATTATCGCGATTTGCCCTTTCACTTCTCTTCCTTTCTCCTCCCCCTGATGCATGCAACACCTTGCTATTCTGCACGACATGGTCTAGAAAACAGGAAGCATGCGTTTCGTGCGCTGGTTCCGCTAGCGGAATCGGGGCGGCCTTTCAACAGGGATAATGGAATTAGAGGAGGACCACACCATGCCTGAAAAAAGCCCGTCGAGGCAGAAAAAACGGGAACCACTTACCCCCCTGAAAGAATAGGAGCGGCAACGGATGGCCGCCTGTTCGAAGAAATCGCCGGCAGGGTGCAGGAGATGAGCGCGATCATGAATCGCCTGCACGGCACGCCCCTCCACTGGTCCGGTTTCAGGATTCTATCATCAAGCAGCTTCCGCCCGGATTTCCCTGATTCCCCATGATTTCTTTCCTGTGATTTACATGAGACTGGATCGATTATCCCCAGCCCGGTTCCGAAAAAAATGACCGATCACCCGCATCCTCCCGCCAGTGGGAATGACTGGCCGCGGTTGCCTCTCCCGAAAGACTGGGAGGACACCTGCACCACCCTTCATATGTGGACCCAGATCGTCGGCAAGATCCGGCTGGTATGCTCACCGGATATCAACCACAGCTGGGGCTCCACGCTTTACCTGACGACGCGTGGGCTCACGACCTCCCCGATTCCGTGCGGAACGTTTACGTTTGCCATCGACTTCGATTTCATCGAGCACGCACTATACATCACCACGTCGCAGGGGACAGGCCGTTCGATTGCCCTGGAACCCATGCCTGTCGCCGGCTTCTACCACAAAACCATGCGGGCTCTCGCCGAGCTCGGGATCGAGGTCAGGATCCTTGCCCGCCCTGTCGAAGTGGAAGTAGCGATTCCATTCGAAAAGGATGACCAGCATGCGAGCTATGATGCAGGCGCAGTTCTCCTTTTCTGGCAGGCGCTCGTGCGGATCGATTGTGTCCTCAAGGAATTCCGCAGCCGCTTCATCGGCAAGGTAAGCCCGGTGCACTTCTTCTGGGGCGCCTTCGATCTGGCTGTCACCCGTTTTTCGGGAAGAACTGCGCCGAAGCATCCCGGCGGTGCGCCCAACGTGGCAGACCGCATCATGGAAGAGGCTTATTCCCACGAGGTATCCAGTGCGGGTTTCTGGCCTGGAACGGGCCTGGGAGAAGCCGCTTTCTATGCCTATGCCTATCCTGCTCCCGCCGGCTTCGCTCAATATCCCGTTCAGCCGGAGGCTGCATATTTTCACGACAAGCTGGGCGAATTCGTTCTCCCCTACGAGGCGGTGAGAAACGCCCGCAATCCTGAACGCACGCTGCTTTCCTTTCTCCAGACTACTTACGAAGCAGCCGCCACGCTAGCCCAGTGGGATCGCGCGGCGCTGGAACGCAGAACCGAATGAAGGAGGGTAGAAACATGCCATTCCGTCCTCCTTGCCCCAGCGATTCTTGAACCTTACAGGAGCATAGGACATGACCGTCAAACCAATACCGGATGGCTATCACGCAGTGACCCCTTACCTGGTCATGGATGGCGCAGCGGATGCCATCGAGTTCTACAAGCGCGCGTTCGACGCCATGGAACTGTTCAGGATGGATGCGCCTGGCGGCAAGGTCGGGCACGCCGAAATCCAGATCGGGGATTCGCGCATCATGCTGGGCGACGACTGCAGCGAAGGGGGCCCGCTACGAAGCCCGCGGTCGTCAGGCGGTTCCAGCGTGGGTCTTCTTCTTTATGTGAAAGACGTGGATGCTTCCTTCAAACAGGCCGTCGATGCGGGCGCCAAGGTCATCAAACCGCTGGAAGACCAGTTTTACGGCGACCGCAGCGGTGGACTGGAAGATCCGTTCGGGCACATGTGGTTCCTCTCGACCCACAAGGAAGACCTCTCACTCGACGAAATCAGGCAGCGCGCCGAAGCCCTGTACAAGCAGTAGGCAGCACCTGAAAGGACTCACACCCCCGCACCCCTGCATGATTCCTGCAGCCCGCAGGGGTCCGGGCCTGACAGCCGGCTTTCCATCGCCCCGCCGTCCCTGTGGTTCCTGCCATGCGATTGTCATGCGCTCGGAAATCCGGCTGACGGAACTTCTGCACCCGCTGGCGCGAAAATTCCGGGTGGACCATTCATCGCATCTCATCCAGAGTGCATGCCGGATCGCATCGATCCTGCATCGATACGCTATAATCCCCGTTTTTTTTCTTCGTTGATGCCAATGCTGCAAGGATTCGACCTGGCGTGCGTGCGCGGCGACCGCAAGCTGTTCGGGGGCATCAATTTTTGCGTGGAAGCCGGAGGGCTGATGCAGGTCCAGGGCCCCAACGGCAGCGGAAAAACCAGCCTGCTGCGCATGCTGTGCGGGCTTGCGGCACCGGCCCACGGGGAAATCCGCTGGAATGGTTCCGGGATCCGCGCACTCGGTGGGGCGTATTTCGAGGCAATGACGTATCTGGGCCACCTGAGCGGCGTCAAGGACGACCTGACCGCCATCGAGAATCTTCGGATTTCGAGCGCGCTGGCCGGCACCGACATCGATGCGCGCGAGGCCCACGAGGCATTGCAGCGCATGGGGCTGGGCGGCCGCGAATGGCTGCCGGCCAAGGTGCTGTCGCAGGGCCAGCGCCGCCGGGTGACGCTGGCACGGCTGCTGGTATGCAAGACTTCCCTGTGGATACTGGATGAGCCGCTGACGGCACTGGATACCTCGGCGGTGAAGCTGATGCAGGGCCTGATGGAACGCCAACTGGCGCAGGGCGGCATGATCGTCATGACCACCCATCAGGAGATCGAGATCGCCGCGGCCGCCATTCAGCGGCTGCCGCTGGCCTGACATGTTTCTTCAGATCATCCGGCGCGACCTCCTGCTCGCCATGCGGCGACGGTCCGATGTCCTCACGACGCTGTTTTTTTTCATCATCGTAGTCAGCCTGTTTCCCCTCGGCGTAGGGCCGGAAATGAACATGCTGCGCATCATGGCGCCCGGCGTGGTCTGGGTCGCGGCCCTGCTGGCCTCGATGCTGTCGCTGGGGCGCATGTTCTCCAGCGACCACCAGGATGGCACCCTGGAGCAGATGCTGCTTTCCCCCCAGTCGCTGCCCCTGCTGGTGCTGGGCAAGGCGCTGGCCCACTGGCTGGTGACGGGCGTTCCGCTCGTGCTCATGGCCCCCGTGCTGGGGATCCAGTATGACCTGTCTTCCGGAGCCCTTCTGGTGCTGACGGGATCGCTGTTGCTGGGGACGCCGGTACTGAGCCTGATCGGCGCGATCGGTGCGGCCCTGACGCTCGGGCTGCGCGGCGGCGGCGTCCTGGTGTCGCTCCTGGTATTGCCGCTGTACATCCCCGTGCTGATTTTCGGCGCAGGCGCCGTGGAAGCAAGCGTGGCGGGGCTGGGAGCGGAAGCGCACATGTCCCTCCTGGGCGCCTTCCTGCTGGCTTCGCTGGCCCTCGCGCCCTGGACGACGGCGGTCTCCTTGCGCATATCCATGGAATAGATATCGGCATTTTCCCGCACTCCGGGAAAACCCGGATGCCCGCCGGAATCCGTTCCTGGCGCGGCATTGAAGAATCCAATTCTGAATTTATGGTTTTTAGGTTAAAATTTCGAGTTACGCGCGCCACGCGCTTCATCGGAGTCCCGTATTTCTAGACATGGCGATCAACTGGTTCAAATATGCCTCACCGGCAAGCTTCTATTTCCTTGCAGGCAAACTGATCCTGCCTTTTTCGATTGCTGCCGCCGTGCTATGCGCCGTCGGCCTCTATATCGGCTTTTTCGTGGCGCCCACCGATTTCCAGCAGGGCGAGGCCTACCGCATCATCTTCATTCACGTGCCGGTTGCCTGGATGTCGATGTTCCTGTACGTCATCATGGCCATGTGGTCGGGAATCGGGCTGGCGTTCAATACGCGGCTTTCATCCATGGTGGCCACCGCCATTGCGCCGACGGGCGCGATGTTCACCTTTCTTGCCCTGTGGACCGGGGCACTGTGGGGCAAGCCCATGTGGGGCGCGTGGTGGGTATGGGATGCGCGCCTTACGTCCGAACTGATCCTGCTGTTCCTCTACATCGGTTTCATGTCGCTCCAGGCGGCGATAGACGATCCCCGGCGCGCCGACAAGGCCGGGGCGGTGATTGCACTGGTCGGCGTGGTCAACGTGCCCATCATCTATTTCTCCGTCAAATGGTGGAACACACTGCACCAGGGTGCTTCCGTCAGTCTCACCCAGTCCCCTAAAATGGCGACCACCATGCTGACCGGCATGCTGATCATGTCCATCGCCTGCTGGATGTATGCCATTGCCGTCATACTGATGCGCACCCGCGCCATCATCCTGGAACGCGAGCGCCATACGGCGTGGGTCGGCGAACTGGGAGGGGCGGCACGATGAACTGGTCCAGCCTGTCGGAATTCCTGGACATGGGCGGGTACGGCCTGTACGTATGGGGCTCCTACCTGGTCACGTTTCTCTGTATCGCCGGGGAAATCATCCTGGTGTCCAACCGCAAGCGAACTTTGGTGAAACATCTCAGTCTGATTCATCAGTCGAATATACAAGAGAAAGAAAATGAAACCACGTCATAAGAAACTTGCGATCATCGCCTCCAGCGTAACCGCCCTGGGTGTCGCGTCCGTACTGGTTCTGAACGCCTTCCAGAGTAATCTGGTGTTCTTTTTCAGCCCCACGCAGGTGGCCAACAATGAGGCGCCGATGGGCAAGAGCTTCCGCATCGGCGGACTGGTGGAGGAAGGCAGCGTGAAGCGCCAGAGCGACGGCGTGACCGTCAGTTTCGCGGTGACCGATACGGCAAAGGTCATCCCTGTGCTCTATACCGGCATTCTTCCCGATCTGTTCAAGGAAGGCAAAGGCGTGGTTGCCCAGGGCAAGCTTGCTGACAATGGCATTTTCCGCGCCGATGAGGTCCTGGCCAAGCACGATGAAAACTACATGCCGCCCGAGGCCGCCGACGCCCTCGACCAGGCGGAAAAGGCACGCAAGACCGTCATGCAATAGCGCAATGGCGGATGGAACGCTCCGTCCTGGCGGACCCGGAGGGAGCTTCTTTTACCGCCCGCTTTCATACCTGCTTTTATTACCTCACCCACAGACCCCGTCATCATGATTCCAGAACTTGGCAATTTTGCTCTGATCCTCGCCTTGCTGCTCGCACTCATCCAAGGCACCCTGCCCATCATCGGCGCGGCGCGCGGCAATGCTTCCTGGATTGCACTGGCCCGCCCCGTGGTACACGGGCAGTTCGTATTCGTCGCCATCGCTTTCTTCTGCCTGGCCTACTCGTTCGTCACCAGCGATTTTTCGGTCATCAACGTCGCGCAGAATTCCAATACCAACTTGCCCACGCAATACCGCCTGGCGGCCACCTGGGGCTCCCATGAAGGGTCCCTGTTGCTGTGGACCTTCCTGCTGGCGTGCTGGACGGTCGCCGTCAGCGTCTTCAGCAAGCACCTTCCGGATGACATGGTGGCGCGCGTGCTGGGGGTCATGGGCCTGGTGAGCGTGGGCTTCCTGGTGTTCATGCTCTTCACTTCCAACCCTTTCGACCGCATGCTGCCGGCCGCCATGGAAGGAAGCGACCTCAACCCGCTGCTGCAGGATCCAGGCATGGTGTGCCATCCGCCCATGCTCTATATGGGCTACGTCGGCTTCTCCGTGGCATTCGCGTTTGCCATTTCCGCCCTGCTCAGCGGGCAGCTGGATGCCACCTGGGCGCGCTGGTCGCGCCCATGGACGACAGTGGCATGGATGTTCCTCACCATCGGCATCATGATGGGAAGCTGGTGGGCCTATTACGAACTGGGCTGGGGCGGCTGGTGGTTCTGGGATCCGGTCGAGAACGCCTCTTTCATGCCCTGGCTGGTGGGGACGGCGCTGGTTCATTCGCTGGCCGTCACCGAAAAACGCGGCAGCTTCAAAAGCTGGACGGTCCTGCTGGCCATCAGCGCCTTTTCCCTGAGCCTGCTGGGCACTTTCCTCGTGCGCTCGGGTGTGCTGACTTCGGTCCATGCCTTCGCAACCGATCCCACGCGCGGCATTTTCATTCTCGCCTTCCTGGTCATCATCACCGGCGGCTCCCTGCTCCTGTTCGCCTGGCGCGCGCCCAAGATCGGCCTGGGTGGCAAGTTCGACGTGGTTTCGAGAGAATCCATGCTGCTTGGCAACAATCTCCTGATGATGGTGGCCGCAGGCAGCATCCTGCTGGGCACGCTGTATCCGCTGTTCATGGATGCGCTCGACCTGGGCAAGATATCGGTTGGCCCGCCCTACTTCGAATCCGTATTCGTGCCCCTGATGACCCCGGCGGTTTTCCTGATGGGGCTGGGGCCGCTGGCCCGCTGGAAACAGGCCAGCCTGCCCGAACTGGCCGTGCGCCTGCGCTGGGCATTCGGCGTAAGCCTGGTCACGGCGCTGATCGTGCCCTTTCTCATGGGCGAGTGGAAACCGTTTGTGAGCGTCGGCCTGCTGATGGCCTTCTGGGTCATCGCAACCGTCATCGTCAGCATCAGGAGCCGGCTGCGCAGCAGCGGCAAACAGGGGTTGTTCGCCAAGCTCGCGGCGCAGTCGCGCAGCTACTATGGCATGCACGCCGCGCATCTGGGCGTGGCGGTATTCATCATCGGCGTGGCGCTGGTGGGCGGCTACGAGACCGAAAAGGATGTTCGCATGGAAATCGGCGATACCGTCGAAGTGGGCGGGTACACCTTCCGCTTCAATGGCGCGAAAAAAGCGCCCGGCCCCAATTACATGGCGGACGTCGGCAACGTGGACGTGCTGCGCGATGGCAAGAAGGTGAGCGTGCTGGAACCGGAAAAGCGGGTCTACAATGCTTCTGGCATGGCCATGACGGAAGCAGCCATCGATATGGGGTTCTTCCGCGATCTCTACGTGGCCCTGGGTGAGCCCCTGGAAAATGGCGCCTGGGTCGTGCGCGTGTACCACAAACCCTTCGTGGACTGGATATGGTTCGGCTGTATGCTCATGGCTTTTGGCGGCATCCTGGCTATCGCCGACCGGCGCTACCGCCTCTCGTCCCGCAAGCAGCGTGAACCCATGGAAGAAAAGAAAGTGGCGGGCGGAAAACCCCGCAAAGGCAAGGCCGGTGGCGCGCCTGTCGTCGCGAGGAGCGGGAAGGCATGACGCGTTTTCTCATTCCGCTGGC
>CAZYYR010000113.1:2309-7481 GCA_964651465.1 uncultured Nitrosospira sp. | reverse complement strand
GGCAGCAGCGCGAAAAAAACCAGCGGGAGTTCATCAATCCGCGCAATGCCGCGGCAGGGGCTTTGCGACAGCTCGATCCCGGCATCACCGCCCGCCGCAGGCTGAAATTTTTCGCTTACGGAATCGGTGCGTGCGAGGGTGGAAACGGGCCCCATGACAAACATAGCCGGGTACTGGATTACCTTGAGTCGTTGCGCTTCCCCGTCGCGCGGGAACGTGCCGCTGTAACAGGGATGGCAGCACTGCTGGACTATCACCGCCAGATCCAGACGATGCGTGAACGCCTGCCCTATGACATCGATGGCACAGTCTATAAGGTCAATGATCGGTCACAGCAGGAAAAACTGGGATTCGTTTCGCGTGCTCCCCGTTTTGCTCTTGCACATAAATTTCCGGCTCAGGAAGCCATGACGGAAGTGCTTGGAATCGATATACAAGTGGGCCGGACCGGGGCGCTGACGCCTGTGGCAAGATTGAAGCCCGTGTTCGTGGGTGGCGTCACCATCACCAACGCCACTCTGCACAACGAGGACGAAGTCAGGCGGAAGGGTGTCATGATCGGTGACAGGGTTATCGTCCGGCGCGCAGGCGATGTGATTCCTGAAGTGGTGGCCGTCGAGAAGGAAAGCCGCATGCCGTACGCAAGGCCCTTCGTCATGCCCGACCATTGTCCGGTATGCGGTTCCAGTGCGGTGCGCCTGCCGGGTGAAGCGTCTACCCGCTGTACGGGAGGGCTGTTCTGCCCGGCGCAAAGGAAGCAGGCCATCCTGCACTTTGCCTCGCGCCGCGCGATGAATATCCACGGGCTGGGGGAGAGGCTGGTGGAACAACTGGTGGATGGCGGCGTCATCAGAACGCCCGCGGATCTCTATAAGTTAGGCGTCGTCGCGCTTGCGCAGTTGGAGCGGATGGCGGATAAATCCGCTGGAAATATCATGAAGGCCATTGAAAAAAGCAAGGAGACTACGTTCGCCCGGTTTATTTATGCGCTGGGTATCCGTAACGTGGGCGAAGCGACGGCAAAGGATCTGGCACGTTATTTTGGCGGGCTCGATCGGCTGATGGACGCCAGCGCGGAAGATCTTCAGCAGGTGCAGGATATCGGTCCCGTGGTCGCTGAAAGCATTGCCGGTTTTTTCTCGGAAGGGCACAATCGGGAAGTCATCGAGCAATTGCGTGCTGGTGGAATCCGGTGGCCGGAAAGTGCCGGCGAACGGACGGAAGCAGCCTCCCCGCCGGCTCCCGAGGCGGGAAACGTTGCGGGCAGGACTTTTGTCCTGACAGGAACGCTGCCGACGCTGTTGCGCGAAGAGGCCCGGGAAAGGATTGAAGCGCTGGGCGGAAAAGTGACCGGGAGCGTTTCGAGCAAAACAGGCTACGTCGTCGTGGGGGCGGATGCCGGCAGCAAATATGACAAGGCTGTCGAACTGGGAGTGGCCATCCTCGACGAGCCTGCATTGCTGCGATTGCTGCAGGATGCGCAGCAAGGTTCCACTCAGGATTCTCATAACTGAAAGAGCTCATTCATGCCGAAAATAACCAAAGCCGTTTTTCCCGTGGCGGGTATGGGTACCCGCTTCCTTCCTGCTACCAAGGCGAGCCCCAAGGAAATGATGCCCGTCGTGGACAAGCCGCTGATCCAGTATGCGGTGGAGGAGGCCATTGCCGCGGGTATAACGGAGCTGATCTTCATAACCGGACGTCACAAGCGCGCAATCGAGGATCATTTCGACAAAGCTTACGAAATGGAGACCGAACTGGAAGCACGGGGCAAGATCGAAACGCTGGAAATCCTGCGCAGCATTCTGCCGAAGAACATATCCTGCATCTATATCCGTCAGTCCGAGGCGCTCGGGCTGGGGCACGCGATTCTATGCGCGCGCCCCGCAGTGGGAAATGAGCCGTTCGCCGTGCTCCTGGCGGACGACCTGCTGGTCGGGGAAGAACCGATCATGCGGCAATTGTGCAGGGTATACGAGGAAAACGGCTGTTCGATACTGGCGGTTCAGCATGTGGGATCGGAAGATACGGTGAATTATGGAATGGTCAAGTGCGGGCCGGGAATGAACAGGCTCTATCCTCTCACGGGGATCGTGGAAAAACCCGAACCCGAGGATGCGCCTTCGACGCTCGGGGTAGTGGGGCGCTACATCCTTACCCCGAAAATCTTCCGGCACCTGGAGAATGTCATGCCTGGTGCAGGCGAAGAAATCCAGCTCACCGATGGCATCGCTTCGCTGTTGCAAGACGAGCGGGCCCTGGTCTATGAGTTTTCCGGCACCCGGTACGATTGCGGCAGCAAAATGGGCTATCTCAAGGCCACTATCGCGCTGGCGCTGGAGCATCCCGAAGTGGGGGAGGAATTTGCCGCTTACCTCGACGCGAGATGCCCCGGCGCTTCCGTTTGAAATTCCAAACCTGGTCGTTTTCCACATCGACGGACTCAGCCCATGCTTTCTTACGAAGAGGCAGCAAGCGTGCTCGGCGCGGCAGAGAAAATATTTTCCGCGGACGAGGTGGCGCAGGCCGTCAAACGCATGGCAGCGGACATTGCTGCCAGATTGTCACACCGCTACCCGCTGGTATTGAGCATCATGGGCGGCGCAGTGGTATTCACGGGACAACTGCTGCCGCTGCTGCAATTCCCGCTCAATTTTGATTATCTGCACGTCAGCCGCTACCATAACGAAACGCGCGGCGGCGATATCGACTGGAAGGTCATGCCGCATGAAAATGTCCGGGGCAGGGTGGTACTGGTGCTGGACGACATACTTGACGAGGGGATTACGCTCGCCGCGATCCGCGAGCGGGTGATGAGCCAGGGGGCGGCGGCATTCTATAGTGCCGTGCTGGCCGACAAGGATATCGGGAGAGCCAAGCCCATCCATGCGGATTTTATCGGCCTCACGGTGCCGGATCGTTACGTTTTCGGCTTTGGCATGGATATACATGGAGCATGGCGGAATCTGCCTGCCATTCATGCCCTGAAAGATTGACGGAAAAGGGCAGTTCGGGCAGTCAGTCAAGCCAGAGCAATCCCACCCGCAATGGCCCAATGTATTTTGCGCTACCTGGCCTGTGCCGGGTGTTACTTCAATATTTTGTCTTACTGTTGAACAGCATGCTTGCAATCATCGGCGGCACCGGTATGGCCCAGTTGGCGTGTCTTCGGATATCGCACCGGAAGATCATGACGACGCCTTATGGCGAACCGTCCGGCCCTTTGACTTTCGGAAGGATCGGGGGCAACGAAGTGGTATTTCTGGCACGCCACGGCCATGGTCATACTATCCCGCCTCATGAGGTGAATTACCGGGCCAACGTATGGGCGCTGCGTTCACTCAATCTGTCGAGAGTAATAGCGGTTGCCTCGGTGGGTGGCATCCGGACGGATCTGAAACCCGGCACGGTGGCGATTCCCGAGCAGATCATCGACTATACGCATGGCCGCAAGCATACCTATTACGATGGCTTGGACAGATCCATCATTCATACCGATTTTACCGAGCCTTATTGCCAGCTGACGCGCAGGCGGCTGCTGGAGGCGGCGAAGCATGCTGGCGAGGCAGTGATCGATGGCGGGGTCTACGGTGCGACCCAGGGTCCGCGCCTGGAAACCGCTGCGGAGATCGACCGGATGGAGCGTGACGGCGTGGATATGGTCGGTATGACTGGAATGCCGGAGGCGGCACTGGCAAAGGAGCTGGGCCTCTGCTACGCGGCCGTTGCCGTGGTCGCCAATCATGCTGCCGGCCGGGGAACGAGCGCGAGCGTTATCCGGCTGGATGAGGCTCACTCGGTCCTCGAAAAAGCAATGGTCGGCGTCCGGAATATTCTTGAACGCGTGGTGGAATTCGATGCCGATTAGACCGGTACTGAGGATGGGCGATCCGCGGTTGCTGGAAGTGGCGCGGACAGTTCAGGAATTCGACACTCCCGAGCTTCGGGCCTTGATCGAGGATATGCACGACACCATGGATGCCCTGTCGGGCGCGGGCCTGGCCGCGCCTCAGATCGGCGTCGGATTGCAGGTCGTGATCTTTGGCGTAACGCGCAATCCACGTTATCCCGATGCGGGAGAGGTGCCCTATACCGTACTGATAAATCCGGTGCTGACGCCCCTTGCACAGGATATGGAAGACGGGTGGGAAGGTTGTCTCAGCGTTCCTGGCATGCGTGGCATCGTTCCACGTTTTTCCCGAATCCGCTACCAGGGGCGGGATCAGTTTGGAAACCTTCTGGATCGCACCGTCGACGGGTTCCATGCGCGTGTGGTGCAGCATGAATGCGATCACTTGCAAGGCATTCTCTATCCCATGCGGATGACCGATTTCCGTACCTTCGGATTCACGGATGTTTTGTTCCCTGATCTGGCGCCGACGGAAGAGTAGTAGAAATGGGTCATCCCATTTTCAGGCCTGAATTCGCGTCATTCATGCGAATGACCGGAGCAGGTCAGCTGTTGTGCCAGCAATTGCGCCAGATGGCGCGCGCTCCGCTTGCCGCTCTCGACGACGATATGCGCTGTCTCGCGGTATAACGGATCGCGCTGCGCATACAGCTCCGCCAGCTTTGCACGCGGATCGAACGTCTGCAGCAGAGGACGGTTCCTGTCCTGACGTGTGCGCCGCCATAAATCATCGATCGTCGCACGCAGATAAATGACCGTCCCGCTGCGTCTCAGCAGCGCGCGGTTTTCGCTGCTCAGCACTGCTCCCCCACCCGTGGCAAGGACGATATTGTCGATTTTCACCAGATCCGCCAGCATTTCCGTCTCGCGCCTGCGGAATCCTGATTCGCCTTCGATCTCGAAAATGACCGGTATGGTCACCCCCGTTCGTTTCTGAATCTCGCGGTCCGAGTCGTAGAAGCTTTTATCGAGGAAATGCGCCAGGAGTTTGCCCATGGTGGTTTTTCCTGCACCCATCATTCCTATCAGGAACACGTTTCCCTCCGCTCTCCCGGCACCAGCCTCATCCGGGGTCTTGAGCAGGGCGGCATTTGTCGGATTCATTAGCGGATTGTAGCGGAATACCGGGAGTGTGCGCACCTGCCATTGGTCCGGGCCAATTCCACACGACTTGGCCAAGGCCGATTCTTGTCATATGGGCCCTGCGCGCAAAGACCAGCGTGGCTGTCCAGCTGCCCAACCAGTCTTCGACAGAGCCATCC
>CAZYYR010000113.1:0-2209 GCA_964651465.1 uncultured Nitrosospira sp. | reverse complement strand
TGGACTGACTATCAGCTTTCCAACGATTATTTCCGTGACAAGTTTTTCACATAAAACTCACAAAATCAATGTGATAATCTTTTCCTGGCGTCAGGATAAGCCAAGAACCAAGACACTTTTTATCCTGCTATACCAATCATGATAACCAGCTAAAGCTGGTGGGCTAGAGACAATGACTAAAGTCAGGGCGCGGTATTCAGATCGATCCACGACAAATCCATGCCGCTGTTTAACCTGTTTTAACCAATCTAAACGGCATGAAAATGGTCATTAAATTATCCGTCGTTCTAGGCTTAATCGCCACTCTGGTATTGAGTGGATGCCAAAAAACCGAGACACATGAAGAGATGCCGAAATATGCGGCAACCACACCATTTCGTGAAGACACTTTCATCTTGGAACCTTATGTCTGTCAGATTCATGCCATCAGACATATTGAAGTCCGCTCTTTGGAAAAGGGCTACTTAACCCATATTTTTGTAGATGAAGGGCAATGGGTAAAAAAGGGACAGCCCATGTTCAAGATCATGCCCAACGTCTATCAGGCAGAACTTCTAACTGCGGAAGCCGAAGCGCAAAATATGAACATCGAATACCTCAATACCCAGGCCTTGGCTGATAAGAATATCGTGTCAGCCAATGAATTGGCTTTGGCAAAAGCAAGATTAGATAAGGCCAACGCGCAGGTGAAGTTGGCGAAAACCCACCTGGAGTTCACCGATATCAGAGCACCTTTTGATGGGATCACGGATCATTTGGCTGTCAGGATCGGCAGCCTTCTGGATGAAGATGATTTGTTGACGGAGCTGTCTGATATCGCCCACTTATGGGTCTATTTCAACGTCCCGGAAGCTAAATATCTGGATTTTGTAAGGCGCGAAAAAGGTAAAACCAATGAAACAGTGCAGTTAAGGATGGCAAATGGCGAGATTTACAATCATACGGGGGTCATTGAGACAATTGTAGGTGATTTTTATAGTACCTCCGGCAATATTCAGTTTCGTGCCTTGTTCGAGAACCCGGACAGAGTCCTCAGGCATGGTCAGACAGGAACAATCCTAATGACCGTACCTTACCCAAACGCCATGCTCATCCCTCAAAAAGCGACGTTCGAAATCATGGATAAAATCTATCTCTACGTCGTCAACAAAGAAGAAAAAGTGGAGCAAAGGCTTATCCATATAGAGGCCGAATTGCCACACATGTTTATTGTTAAAACTGGCCTGAATGACGGTGACAGGATTTTGCTCGAGGGTATACGCAACGTTAGTCCTGGAGAGAAGGTGATGATCGATTTAAAGCCACCCCAAGAGGTTCGCTCAGAGTTGATGAAATTGTATACCGAGTAACCTTTTAACCAGGATTAAGCCATGTTTGGTATTTTTCTCAAAAGACCCGTGCTGGCAATCGTGTTATCGCTGCTGTTCATATTTATGGGCTTTCTGGCAATGAAATCATTGCCCGTTTCCCAGTTTCCGGATATTGCACCGCCCCGGGTCACGGTTTCAGTATCGTTTCCCGGTGCCAGCGCCGAGGTACTGGTGAAATCGTCCCTGATCCTCTTGGAACGCGCTATCAATGGCGTGCCTGGCATGAGATACATCACTTCGGATGCAACCAGCGCCGGCGAAGCGACCATTCAAGTATATTTCAATTTAGGCGTCGATCCTAATATCGCGATGGTTAACGTGAAGACGCGCGTGGATCAGATGATGAGCAGGCTACCCGTACTGGTGCAGTTGGAAGGCGTGATTGTAAACTTCGTCCAGCCCAGCATGCTCATGTATGTCAACCTCTTCAGCAAAGACAAAGACGCCGATCAGAAGCTTTTATTTAATTATGCCTATGTCAATGTTATTCCGGAGATTCAACGCATTACTGGAATTGCCCAAGCAACCATATTGGGTTCCCGTCAATATGCGATGCGGATTTGGATGAATCCGGAACGGATGAGAGCCTATAGCGTCTCGTCAGAAGAGGTGATGAAGGCACTGGCGACTCAAAGCATTATCGGACGACCTGGTCGGCTGGGTCAAAGTACAGGCATGCTCGCCCAGTCCAAAGAGTATGTGCTGGTTTATAAAGGACGCTTTAACAAACCGGAAGAATATGGGGACATTATTCTCCGGGCTGCTCCAACAGGCGAGATCCTGCGCATTAAAGATGTTGCCAAGGTCACTCTGGACAGCGAGTTTTATAATATTTTCTC
>CAZYYR010000112.1:0-7585 GCA_964651465.1 uncultured Nitrosospira sp. | reverse complement strand
CGGCAGCACGCCGAGGATGAAGGCGAGCGAGGTCATGATGATGGGGCGCAGGCGGTCGCGCGCGGCATTGACAGCGGCTTCATGAATGGACTGGCCCTGGTCGCGGTTCATCACGGCGTATTCGAAGATCAGGATGGCATTTTTCGCGGCGAGCGCAATCAGCATGGTCAGCCCGATCTGGAAATAGACGTCGTTGCTGAGGCCACGCAGCAGAAGGGCGACCAGGGCGCCGAACAGCGCGAAGGGAACCGCCGTCAGAACGCCCAGCGGCAAAGTCCATTTTTCGTACTGCGCGGCCAGGATGAGGAAGACCATGATGAGGCCGAATACGAAGACGAGGGATGAGGAACCGCCTGCCTGTTTCTCCTCGTAGGTCTGTCCGCTCCAGGCAATGCCGTAGTCCTCGGGAAGGATTTCCGCAGCGACTTCCTCCATGGCTGCGATGGCCTCGCCCGAACTGAAGCCGGGCGCCGCCTCCGCCGTGACTTTCACGGCGGTGTAATTGTTGAAGCGCGTCACCACATCCGGCCCGCGGTCGAAATGGGTCGTCGCCACCGCGCTGAGCGGAATCATGCTGCCGTTGCGGCTGCGCACGTACACGTAGTCGATATCCTTCGGCGTGAGGCGCGAAGCGGGTTCGCCCTGGATGATCACCTGGAACAGGCGGCTGAACTTGGCGAACTGGGATACGTACGAGGAGCCGAACATTGTCTGCATGGTGGAATAGACATCCTCCACCGGCACGCCGAGGGTTTCGGCCTTGGCGCGATCCACATCCAGCCGCAGCACCTGGGCGGAGGCGTTGTAGGTCGAGGTGATGTTGGTCAGTTCCGGGCGCATCCTGGCTTTGGCCAGGTAGTTTTCGATGACGCCGGCGATGTGCTGGCTGTCGTTGTCCCCCTTGCTCTGGATATACAGTTCCATCCCGCCGGTCGTGCCCAGGCCGGGAATCGAGGGGGGATTGATCGGCAGGATGATGCCTTCGGAAATATGCGCGAAAGCCTGCATTGCTCCTTCCAGGATCGCGGGCACGCTCTGGGTCGCAGCGTTGTCCCCGGCGTAACGCTCCTCGAAATCCTTCAGTCCTACAAAAAAAGTCGCTGCGTTGCTCTTCATCTGGCCGTCGAGCAGGCTGAAACCGTCGATGACCACGATGGAGCGGGTGGCGGGGTGCTGCATGAAGTATTCGGTGGCATGGCGGCTGACGCTGCTGGTGCGGTCGAGCCCGGATGCGTCCGGCATGAGCACGGCCCCCAGCAGCACGCCCTGGTCCTCGGGCGGCAGAAACGAGCCGGGTATGTGCCTGAACAGCCCCACGGAGAGGGCAATCATGCCGAAAAAGAGCACGAGCGCGACGATGAAGCGCCTGATGACGAGCTGCACGCTTCTCGTGTAGCCCTCGGTCAACCGCCCGAACCACGCATCGAACCATTTGAAGAAGCCGCGCTTCTCACCCTGGCGCGGCTTGAGCAGCAGTACCGCCAGGGCGGGGGACAAGGTCAGCGCCACTACCCCGGACAATGCCACGGAAATCGCGATGGTGATGGCGAACTGCTTGTAGAGTTGGCCGGTGATGCCGGGAATGAAGGCGACCGGGATGAAAACCGCGCACATGACCAGCACGATTGCGATCAATGCGCCGCCCACCTCGTCCATTGCCTTGCGGGCGGCATCGCGCGCGGACAGGCCGAATTTCGCCATATTATGCTCGACCGCTTCCACCACCACGATCGCGTCGTCCACCACGATGCCGATGGTGAGGATCATGCCGAACATCGTGAGCAAGTTGAGCGAGAAATCCAGCGCAGCCATCCCCGTAGCCGCGCCGATGACGGAGATCGGCACGGCAATGATGGGAATCAGGGTCGCACGCAGATTCTGCAGGAACACGAACACGACCACCACCACCAGGGCCAGGGCTTCGAAGAAGGTAACGATCACGGATTCGATCGATGCGCGCGTGAACGCGGTGGTATCCATGGTGATTTCGTACTCGATGCCGGGCGGAAACGATTTTTTCATTTCTTCCAGCGTGGCGCGCACCCCCTTCGCCACCTCCAGCGCATTGGCGCCCGGCTGCTGGTAGACGACCAGCACCGTCGCCGGCTTGCCCTGGCGGGTGGTACGCAGCGCGTATGTTTTCTGGCCAAGCTCGGCATAGCCCACGTCCTTCAGGCGCACGAGCGCCACGCCTTCGCTGGCGGCGCGGATGATGATGTCGTCGAATTCCTCGGGCGTGGTCAGGCGGCTTTTCGTCGTGATCGAGAAGGACTGCTCCACCGGTTCGCCGGTAGGGGCCTGCCCGATGCTGCCAACGGCATACTGCTCATTCTGCTTCGCCACGGCGAGCTGCACGTCGCCTGCGGTAATGCCCAGGGCGGCCATGCGGTCCGGTTTCAGCCATATCCGCATCGCATAGTCGGGCGTGCCCATGACAGCGGCCTGGCCGGCGCCGGGAATGCGCTTGATCGCATCCAGTATGTAGATGCTGGCGTAGTTGGAGACATAGATGGGCTGGTAGCGTTCGTCGGGCGAATGGATCGCGATGACCATCATCACCGAGGCCGACTGCTTCTTGACCGCCACGCCCTGCGCCTGCACGGAAGCCGGCAGCAGCGGCAGGGCCAGGTTGACCCGGTTCTGCACCTCCACCTGCGCCAGCGACGGGTTGGCGTCGATGTCGAAATAGACCGACAGGGTCATGACGCCGGATGACGAACTTGCGGACGACATGTACATCAGCTTGTCGGCGCCATTCACCTGCTGCTCGATCGGCGAGGCAACGTTCTGCGCGGCGACTTCGGCCGAGGCGCCCGGATAGGTTGCGGCGACCGAGATCTCCACCGGGGTGATTTCGGGATATTGCGCCACCGGAAGGTTGTACATCGCCACTGCGCCTGCCAGCGTGATGACGATGGATAGCACCGAGGCGAAAACCGGCCGGTCTATGCAGAAGTGCGAGATCTTCATCGCGTGCGCCGGCGGCTCATTTATCCGTTCATCCCTTCATCCCGTCATTCTTGCGGCGCAAGGCGGTCCGGCGCTGCCTTGTCCAAGCGGTTTTCTGGCAGGTCTACATTTCCCGCGTCTGCCGCCCGGGCTCCGCCTGAGGCTTCCGACGCGGCGGACGCGGCAGCGGGCGAAGCCGGCAGATCGGTCACCTGGAGCGCCACGCCCGGCGAAAGGCGGATGGCGCCATCGACCACCACCCGTTCACCCGGCAGCAATCCGTGATTGATGAACCAGCCATCCCCTTGCCAATCCCCGATTTCCACCTCGCGCCGTACGGCTGTGCCCGCGTCATCGACGACCCAAACGTAATAGCCTTTCGCCCCTTGCAGCACCGCCCGCTGCGGCAGGAGCACGCTGGCGGGGCGTATCGCGCCTTTGAGGTGGACGCGCACAAACTGCCCCGGGCGCAGGTCGCCTTCGGGATTGTTGAACTGCGTCCGCACCAGGAAAGTGCCGGTTTCCTCGGAAAAAGAAGGTTCGCTAAAGTCGATGTGGCCGATCTGCGGAAACACCGCCCCGTCGGCGAGTGTCACTTCCACCTGGAACCGATTGAGGGGAGGGAGCCTGAGCAGGCCCTGCTCGACTTCGCTGCGATACTTGAGCAGTTGGTTTTCGGAGATGTTGAAATTGACCCAGATGGGATCCAGCTGCGCCACGTAGGTGAGCAGGCCGCCTTCCCCGGGGCTCAGGTAGCTTCCCTCGTGCTTCTTGGCAAAGCTCGACAGGCCGGTCAGGGGGGAATGGATGGTGGTGTAGCTCAGGTTGAGCTGTGCGGTCTGGACCAGGCCCTGCGCCGCGAACACGGCCGCCTGCGCTGCCTGCACCATGGCGATGGTGTCATCCAGGTTTTTCTTGCTCAGCGCGTTTTTCTCCGCCAGCGGCCTGACCCTGCCCAGGGTGGCCTCAGCCGCGGCCAGCGTCGCTTCCCGCTCCGCCAGCTGGCCTTTCGCGGATTGCAGGGCCGCCTCGAAGGGTTTGCGGTCCATCTGGAACATTTTCTGTCCGGCCTGGACCAGTTCGCCTTCCTTGTAGAGGCGCTTTTCCAGGAAGCCTTCCACCCGGGCGCGTATTTCGACCTGACGCGAACTCCGGGTTTCGGCCACGAATTCCATTACGACCGGATGGTCCCGCGGCACGATGGTGACCGCGGTCACCTCCACTGGAGGCCGGGCCGTTTCGGCGGGCGGCTTGTCGCAGCCGGCGAGCCATGCCAGCATGCCGACCGTCAGCAGCATCCTGCCCGAGCTCCAACCATGAGTGCCTCTCTTTGTGCCGGGAGGAGGGCCGAAAAGGGGGCAAGACCGTCTGATCTTCGTAAAACGAGTGTGGATGAGCAAGGATGTCATGTCATGCGGGGGCATTTTTTACAGGCGGCACAGGTGGAAATATGAGCTCTGAAGCTCCCCGGCAGCGGGCTGGCTACCGCCTGTACTCATGAATCCGGAAAGGGAGTTTTGTCTTTCACCAGTCATATTATCGGCAAAGCACTATATTGTCATGCCATTGCAAGCCTGTTATCGTTACGTGACTTTCCTGCTGACCCCGGCCCCATTCTGAATCTGAGCGGGTTGCCGCGCCCAGTCCGGCCCCGTGGCCTGCATGACCTTTCATCACGAGAAACGAGGAGCTGTTGCATGAGCAACGAAAAAATGCCGCCGGACTACGACGGCTTCGACCGGCTGCCGATAAACGGAACATGGCGCCGGGGAAAAGGCGCGAAGGTATTGCGGGATCTGAACCCCTACAATGGCGATGTCCTCGTGGAAATCCAGCACGCGAACCGCGACGACATGGATGAAGCGTATCGCGGGGCGGCCAGGGCCCAGCCCGCCTGGGCCGCGTTGCTGCCGGGCGAGCGCGCGGCCGTGATGCGCCGTGCAGCGCAGGTGATGGAGGCACGCCAGGACGAAGTCATCCAATGGCTGATCCGCGAGGCGGGCAGTACCCGCATCAAGGCTACCATGGAATGGGGCACGGTGCATGCCGTGCTGCTCGAGGGCGCGACGCTGCCTTACCTGGTTGAAGGCCGTATCCTGCCTGCCGACGTGCCGGGCAAGGAAAGCCGCATGTACCGCAAGCCGGTGGGGGTAGTGAGTGTCATCAGCCCGTGGAACTGGCCGATGCAGCTGTCGGTCCGCTCGGTCGCGCCCGCGCTGGCGGTGGGCAATGCGGTCGTCGTCAAGCCCGCGAGCGATACGCCTGTGACGGGTGGCCTGCTGCTGGCCAGGATCCTGGAGGAGGCCGGTTTGCCCCCGGGCGTTCTCAGCGTGATCATCGGCGCGGGCAGCGAGATCGGCGATGCCTTCGTTACGCATCCCGTACCGCGCGTGATCTCGTTCACCGGATCGACCCCGGTCGGGCGTAACATCGCCAGGCTGGCAGCGGAAGGTCCAACGCTGAAACGGCTGGAACTGGAACTGGGCGGGAATGGGCCTTTCGTGGTGCTGGACGATGCCGATCTCGATCAGGCGGTGGAAGCGGCGGTGTTCGGGAAATTCCTGCACCAGGGCCAGACCTGCATGAGCATCAATCGCCTCATCGTCGATGATGGCGTGCACGATGCTTTCCTGGACCGCTTTGCGGAGCGGGTGCGCAAGCTGAAATTCGGCAATCCGGATGAGCCGGATACAATGGTCGGCCCGGTCATCAACGAATCGCAATTCAAGGGACTGCGCAAGCGCATCGAGGATGCCATCTCGGCCGGGGCGCGCAAGGTGGTCGGCGAGGAAGCGCAGGGATTGGTGCTGCCGCCCCATGTCTTCGCGGATGTGACCAACGACATGCACCTGGCGCAGACGGAGTCTTTCGGCCCCATCGCGCCGTTCATCCGGGCGCACGGGGAGGAGGAAGCGCTCAGGATCGCCAACGACACTGAACTCGGGCTTGCGGCCGCCGTGTTCACTCGCGATGTGGAGCGCGGCCTGCGCTTCGCCCGGAGCATGGAAGCGGGCATGGCGCACGTCAACGATCAGCCGGTGAACGATCTGCCCTACAACCCTTTCGGAGGCGAAAAGAACTCCGGTGTCGGCCGCTTCAATGGCGTCTGGGCGATTGCGGCCTTCACCACCGACCAGTGGGTCACCATCCAGCATGCGCCGCGGCAGTATGCTTTCGACGCGCGGCAGATGAAGGGAAGCCCGAAGGCAGGCAGCTTTGCCGCCCGGCAGGCGGCTTCGCCCCTGATCGACGAAAAGGGTGAAAAAGAAAACAACAATCGCTAAGGAAAGGCATGTCTCTCAAACTTCATGTCATTATCTGCAGCACCCGCCCGGGGCGCATCGGACCCCCTATCGCGGGGTGGTTCCACGAGGCGGCGGCGCGGCATGCAAAATTCGATCCGGTGCTGGTCGACCTCGCAAACTTCAATCTGCCGGTATACGACGAGCCGGAACACCCCGTGCGCCAGAACTACCAGCACGACCATACGAAGAAGTGGGCTGCCAGCGTGAGCGCGGCGGACGCGTACGTATTCGTGACGCCGGAGTACAACTTCGGCCCACCGCCATCTCTTCTGAATGCGTTCAATTATGTGTACAAGGAATGGAACTACAAGCCTGCCGGGCTCGTGAGCTACGGCGGCGTGTCGGGCGGCCTGCGTTCCGCGCTGGTGGAAAAACTGACCCTGACCACCCTGAAGATCATGCCGATGGTGGAAGCGGTGACGATCCAGCATGCTTCGGGTCTGTTCGACGACAATGATAATTTCATGCCGAACGAGCACCATGAAAATTCCGCGACCACCCTGCTGGACGAATTGCACCGGTGGGCAGTGGCGCTGAAGACCATGCGGCAGTGAGGCAACTGTATCGGGGGATCGTCATAGCCGATTCCGCAGCTGTAACAGCCATAGCCTGACATGCCGCGCATCGGTCCCCTGCTGGAATTATCGCGCGAGCATCATTCTTCCCTGGTGATGGCGCGCGATGCGCGCCGCGCAGCCGCCAACGGACAGGATGTCGCGGCGGTGGCGGCGATGCTGGCATGCGCAGAGTCGCACTGGCGCACACTCCTGGCCGGGCACTTCGACCGGGAGGAACAGCTGATGAGATCGATGGAGACTGTGCTCGATCCGGAAGCGGTCACCCGCGTCCTTGCCGAGCATGTCGAATTACGGATGCTTGCGAGTGGACCTTCGGCACTCGATCCGATAGCACGCCTGGCCCGATTCGGGGACCTGCTCGCCGCCCATGTGCGCTACGAGGAGCGCGTGGTCTTTCCGCAGATGCAACTGCACCTCGATGCCGCTGGCGGAACCGCGGCTCATGCGCCTGAATCCGGAAACTCATCCGGTCCACACGATTCCAGTACAGGGAGGTAAAACCCATGAATTTTCCCGATTTTTTTGAGCAGGCCCCCGTCATACCCACCCGCGATCCGTTTGCCGAGACACTGGGTGCGGCGCACGGGGGCATGCTCGAATACCGCTATGCCGACGCGGTACGGCTAGCCGGGCATTCCTGCCCCACGGTCGCGGGCGCCTTCCTGATGGGCCGTGCCGCGCTGGCGGCGCTGTACCCTGGAGAACCCGCGGAACGCGGCAACATCGCCGTGCATATGCCCGCACCGGAGCATG
>CAZYYR010000111.1:0-7790 GCA_964651465.1 uncultured Nitrosospira sp. | reverse complement strand
GGGGAGTCGAGAGCATGAGGGACCGCTTTAACACTGCAACCCACAAAACTGGATAGGGAGGAAATGATGATTGAACTGCATTCGTACCCGACGCCCAACGGTCAGAAGATCATGATCATGCTTGAGGAAATCAGGCTGGAATGGAAGCATATCGACGTCAATATCGAAACGGGCGAGCAATTCCAGCCAGAACACCTGAAGCTCAACCCCAATAACAAGATTCCCGCGATCGTGGATACGGACGGACCGGCAGGCGAGCGTTATTGCATGATGGAATCAGGCGCAATCCTGGTTTATCTGGCGGAAAAAACAGGGAAGTTCCTGCCGGACGCGCCGGTTACACGCTACGAAGCCCTGCAATGGCTATTTTTCCAGGTCGCACATATCGGCCCGATGTTCGGCCAGGCCAATCACTTCAATCGCCAGGCCAGCGAGCATGGCTATGCGCGGGACAGATACAACAACGAATCGATGCGCCTGTACCGCGTCCTGGAGAACCGCCTGAGGGACAGTGCATGGCTTGGCTGCGATGAATACACCGTCGCCGATATTGCAACCTACCCCTGGTGCAAACGCCATGCGGAACGCGGTATCGATAAGGCTGCTTACCCCAACTTCATGCGCTGGTTCGAGGCGATGGAAGCCCGTCCGGCAGTGCAACGAAGTGACAGGCTGGCGGCAGCAATCCGGACGCGAATGGAAGAGGCGGCTGCGGACCGGCCGCACATCGATATCTACGACACGAAGGATAACGCCGAGCGGCTCGTCAGGGCGACGCCGCGCTGAATGCCCTACCGGGTGCCATGCCCCCAGCGCCAGGAAGGGTAGCAGCAGAAGCCGGCCGGCAAGCGGTCTCCGCCGCTTTTGCCGGGGCGGGGATTACGCTGCTTCGGAATGCCTGCGTCGCATGGTTACAAGGCCGGCGAGGCCCAGCCCCAGGAGAGCGAGGATGCCCGGTTCGGGAACCTGCCCAACCCTGACGACGATGGCGGACCGGTCGACTTCGACTCCCTGGTTATCGTACGCAACCAGCGCGAAACTGTACTCGCCCGGCGCACTCGGATCGAAAGAGCCAAAGGCAGGCGGAATGAGGAAACCTGGCAGAGCGGTGTCCAGGAAATTCATGCCCATGTTCCAGGAATCCTGAATCGGAACACCGAGGTTGGCTCCAGGCAGGCTGATCTGTCCGTGGCTGCTCTCGTCCGTGCCAACGCCCGGATCAAAATCATATATGAACCTGTAATCGTACGAGGCTATGCCTGTTCCGCCGATATAGAAACCGATATTCCATATGCCATATGGATCCGCCGGGGATGGCGCATGAGTATCCACGCCGGGATTGGCGAAGAAGATGCCCGCACCATCGCCTGACAGGGCCGGATTGGAATAACGCTGGTGCGCAGTCAACCCGAGGGTGACTTGCGGGCCGCCTGTGGCGCCGACATTCGTGATCGCCACCGAGTCGTTTGGAATCCCCGCGCCGCCAAACGTTGCAGCCCCCAGCGTGCCGAACGTCTCGAAGCTCTGGGTGATGGGTGCGGCGAGGGCGTTGCCCGTAACGAACACTGCGGCAAGCAGGCTCCAGGATACAGTCTTGTTCATGATTTTTCTCCATTGAGTTCTTCATTGACGCACAAGTCGGTTTCTTGTTTCCCTCTTCGGATCTGTACGCCCCACTCTTTAAGCAAAAATCATGCCATATCCTACGAAAGCCAGGGATATGAGTCGGTTGACGACAACAACCCACACTTCATCGCGTGGCGATTGTAAATACGTTCGACAGGCCACTTCCCGGCGTCATGCAGCAAGCTGCGGATCACATGGATAATTGACGCGCAACCCTGTGCAGTTCGAACCAATTCCCGGACCCAACCGTTGCGACAGGTTTATCGATGGCGCTTTATGGGCTAAACTCGAGCCTATCAATTATCCAGACTGCTCTTATGGCTCAATACGTACTCACCATGAACCGCGTGGGCAAGGTTGTCCCGCCCCGTCGCACGATACTCAAGGATATTTCCATCAGCTTCTTTCCGGGCGCGAAGATAGGACTGCTCGGTCTCAACGGTTCAGGCAAATCCACGGTGCTGAAAATCATGGCAGGGGTGGACAAGGATATCGAAGGCGAAGTCACCGCCATGCCCAACCTCAATATCGGCTATCTTCCACAGGAGCCCCAACTCGATCCTGCGCACACAGTGCGCGAGGCCGTGCAGGAAGGACTGGGCGAAGTGTTCAGCGCACAGCATAAACTGGAAGAGATTTATGCGGCTTATGCCGAACCCGATGCCGACTTCGATGCCCTGGCGTCCGAGCAAAGCCGGCTGGAAGCCATCATTGCCGCCAGCGGGGGAAATGTCGACCAGCAGATGGAAATCGCCGCGGATGCGCTGCGTTTACCGGAATGGGACGCGACAGTAGGAAACCTGTCCGGCGGAGAGAAACGGCGGGTCGCACTTTGCAAACTTCTGCTGTCCAGGCCCGACATGCTGCTGCTGGACGAACCTACCAACCACCTGGATGCGGAATCGGTCGACTGGCTGGAACAATTCCTGACCCGCTTCCCCGGCACGGTGGTGGCCGTTACGCATGACCGGTATTTTCTCGACAATGCCGCGGAATGGATACTGGAGCTCGACCGCGGCCATGGTATTCCGTGGAAAGGCAACTACAGTTCCTGGCTGGAGCAGAAGGAAGCCCGCCTGAAGCAGGAAGAATCCGCCGAATCGGCACGCCAGAAAGCGCTGAAGAAAGAGCTTGAATGGGTCCGCCAGAATCCCAAGGGCCGTCAGGCGAAATCCAGGGCGCGCATCGCCCGCTTCGACGAACTCAGCTCGCAGGAATATCAACGGCGCAACGAGACCCAGGAGATTTTCATTCCGGTGGCGGACAGGCTCGGCAATGAAGTCATCGAATTCCAGAACGTATCGAAGGCATACGGCGATCGCCTGCTGATCGACAACCTCAGCTTCAAGGTGCCGCCCGGCGCCATTGTCGGCATCATCGGTCCCAACGGGGCCGGGAAATCGACACTCTTCCGCATGATCACTGGAAAGGAGCAGCCGGATTCGGGGGCAATAACCATCGGTGCCACTGTCGAAATTGCGCACGTGGACCAGTCGCGCGATGCGCTGGAAGATGACAAAACCGTATTCGATACCATCTCGGGCGGCCACGATCTGCTGACCGTGGGCAAGTATGAAACGCCCGCGCGCGCCTACCTGGGCCGCTTCAATTTCAAGGGCGCCGATCAACAGAAGATCGTGGGCAAACTTTCAGGCGGGGAACGCGGAAGACTGCACCTGGCAAAAACGCTCATCTCCGGCGGGAACGTACTGCTGCTCGACGAACCGTCGAATGACCTCGATGTGGAGACTCTGCGGGCACTGGAGGACGCTTTGCTGGAGTTTGCGGGATGCGTGCTCGTCATCTCGCACGACCGCTGGTTTCTCGACCGTATCGCCACTCATATCCTTGCCTTCGAAGGCAATTCGCAGGCGGTGTTCTTCGACGGCAACTATCAGGAATATGAAGCGGACAAGCGCAAGCGCTTGGGTGAAGAAGCGGCGCGCCCCAAAAGGATACGGTACAAGCCCATCAACCGCTCGTAATGGCGAGTGGATGAACAATAGCCATGCGCGACTCGGCGAAGAGAGCTCAGTGACCTTCTTGTCCTTCCTGCTTCGATCCCATCCCTCCGCGGTCCTTGCTGGAGTCTTCATACCGCTCGGTGCCATCCGTTCTGTATCGGGAATTGTCCTGTCCCGATCGGGTCGAAACACCGTCTTTTTTTTGTAACCTTTGTTTCAGGCTCCTATTGTCACCCTTTTCTACGGTATCCCTCACGGCGGGTGAATCGGCCGGTGCGATCTCGCTGGGCATATCGCGTTCGCCCGCGCTTACCGTGCCCAGCATGGCCATTCCGAAAATCACCATAACGGTCGCTGCTGGCCAATTTCGCTTCGACGGTAATACGGATGAATCTCTCATGACTCGCCTCCTTTCGGCTCGATATACTCCCAAATCATGCGCCTGACTTTAAGTGGGTTCGGTACGTTGCCGCACATATTAAAGAAGTACTGAATAAGCCCTTGCTGGCGCGACGGCGACTTTGCGGGATGGGATGCGCGAAAGGTGACGACGCGAATGGTACGACCGCGCAGGGCGGAGCAGTATCTTCCGAAGGAAGATGCGACCCCGCAGCGGGATGCAGACGCCCCAACAGCACTATGGCGCGGTTTTGACACCCCGCCGCCGCCCGATCCGCTTTGCGGGGGCCCCCTCGGGCAACCCTCCGGGGCGCCCTGGCGTTGCGCTCCCTGGCATCGTAGTCTCGGCTACGATCTGCGTCGCGCCCTTATGATCATCCCGATTTTAACAGCAACGTGCTCAGCAAGGATTTGTTCAATGCTTCCTTATCGGTAGAACGATGACAGACCGTCCGATGAACTCTCGCAACCCCAGCTGTCTATTAACCTGATTTCCCTTAGGGTTTTCGATATCAGCCGGTTTCTATACAATGAGGCTGGTCGCATGCATCGGATTTTCACCTTGCAGAGCATTCAATGAAATCAGTTTATCTTCGCCCCATGTTCGCTACGATTTTCGCCCTATTTGGGATCGCGGTGGGCGCGCTCTTTCCATATCAGGCTGCAGCGAATGAAGACATCGCCTTGAATACAGCCCGGCCTTGCCCCGGCTGTCCTGAAATGGTGCGCATCCCGGACCGGAAATTTTCCATCGGCAAATATGCCGTGACGTTCGACGACTGGGATGCCTGCGTGGCAGGAGGCGGCTGCGGCGGATACATGCCTGCCGATAATGGCTGGGGGCGTGGAAAAAGACCTGCGGTGAATGTAAGCTGGGACGACGCCCAGTCCTACCTCCAGTGGATATCCGGAAAAACGGGGAAAACCTACCGCCTCCCGACCGAAGAGGAATGGGAGATCGCAGCGCGGGCCGGTTCGACGACAGAATACTACTGGGGCAACGATGTAGGACGCAGCAATGCAAACTGCGACGGTTGCGGCAGCCAGTGGGACAACCGGAGGACCGCTCCGGTCGGCAGCTTCGAACCCAATGCCTACGGATTGTTCGACATGATGGGCAATGTCTGGCAATGGACCGATACCTGCCGGAAGGACAATTGCGCCAAGCGGGTGCTGTGCGGCGGCTCATGGAATCATCGTCCACAGGACATGCGCGCAGGCATGTGCAACTGGTTCGATACCAACAAGCGCATGCGTTATCTGGGCTTCCGGCCCGCAATGACGCTGCCCTGATGGACCTGACGGCCCGGACAGGCGATGTGACCTGAATGTCTGCTGCACGCCTCGTACCCGGTGCCTCGTTCCGGCTGAGGGTTGACAGGCCCTACTTCACCCGCCGGATTCTCGCCCCAAGACCCGAGAGCTTTTCCTCGATCCGCTCATAACCTCGGTCGAGGTGATAGATACGGTCGATGATGGTTTCACCCTTGGCAATGAGCCCTGCCAGTACCAGGCTGGCGGAAGCGCGCAGATCCGTGGCCATGACATTTGCACCATCGAGGCATGGCACACCGCATATGACGGCTGTATTCCCTTCCACCTTGATATCGGCATTCATGCGCTGCAATTCCTGCACATGCATGAAGCGGTTCTCGAATATGGTCTCGGTAATGATCGCGGTTCCGGTGGCAACGCTGTTCAATACCATGAATTGCGCCTGCATGTCCGTGGGAAAAGCCGGATAAGGCGCCGTACGCAGGCTGACCGATTTCAGGGGATTGTTCATTTTCAGGTGTATCCAGTCTTCCCCGGATTCGATTGCCGCCCCTGCTTCCAGCAGCTTGTCGAGTACTGCATCGAGCGTATCGGACCGGACTCCTCTGAGATACACATCGCCGCCGCTTGCCGCAGCCGCCACCAGGAATGTGCCGGTTTCGATACGGTCGGCCATTACGCGATAAGAAGCGCCGTGCAGGGCTTCGACACCCTCGATCGTTATGACATCGGTTCCCGCCCCCTGAATTCTGGCTCCCATGGCGATAAGGCAGCTGGCGAGATCCGTCACCTCCGGTTCGCATGCCGCGTTTTCCAGCACTGTCGTTCCCTGGGCCAGCGTCGCGGCCATCATGAGATTCTCGGTACCGGTCACGGTAACGATATCCATGACGATATGCGCGCCGGTAAGCTGTCTGGCCTTCGCATGGATGTATCCATGCTCGATATCGATTTCCGCCCCCATCGCGTGCAATCCCTTGATGTGCTGATCGACGGGGCGCAGGCCAATGGCACATCCACCCGGCAGCGATACTTTTGCCATACCCGCACGCGCCAGCATGGGGCCCAGTACCAGAATTGCCGCACGCATGGTTTTCACCATTTCGTACGGTGCTACAAGGTGGGAAAGCGTGGTGGCCGCCAGTCGCACCCTTCCATCCTCCATGAGCGCATCAACGCCCATTTGTCGAAGGAGACCCAGCATGGTGGAAACATCGTTCAGATCCGGAACGTTTTCGACGGCGAGCGGTTCAGCGGTAAGCAGGGAGGCGCATAGAATCGGCAAGGCGGCATTTTTTGCTCCAGAGATATGAACCTCACCGGAAAGAGGCCGCCCTCCCTTGACAATCAGTTTCTGCATGGTTGAAATGTGCTGAGGTTCCCGTCATCATATCGCAAAGGACGCTTTCACAGTTCCGAATTTGCAGACCCCGGCTTCGGGGTTATCGATAATCCAGGGAGACCAGATGAATAAAAAGACCATACATACAGATGATGCGCCGCAGGCAATCGGCACGTATTCCCAGGCGATACGTGTCAGCGGGGGAGATACGGTTTATATTTCCGGCCAGATCGGGCTGGATCCGCTTTCCATGGAAATGGCGGCGGGAATCGACGAACAGATCCAGCGCGTCTTCCTGAACCTGAAAGCCGTTGTAGCGGCGAGTGGCGGCAGCCTTGGCGATATCGTCAAACTGAACGTCTATCTGACCGATCTTGTGAATTTTCAGAAAGTAAACGAGGCCATGGCTGGTTATTTCGTGGCGCCCTATCCAGCGCGGGCGGCGATCGGAGTGGCAGCGCTGCCGCGCGGTGCGCTGGTGGAGGTGGACGCCGTGCTGGTGTTGCCGGCCTGAGAACAGCATCGGATATATTTATACGTCACGTGCCAGCCGCTGCAGTTCGTTCCGCCAGCAGGACCGTACAGGAAAAGCTTGTCAGGCTCGGCATAACCGACGAGTTCGGCCTGGTCCTGCATCTGCCGCTGCGCTATGAAGATGAAACACACCTCTACCCCATCAGGGATGCTCCCGCGCAAAGGACGGTCCAGGTCGAAGGTGTCATCACCCGCAATGAAATCCTGCATCGCCCGCGGCGCCAGCTGGTGTGCACGGTGGAAGATGGCACTGGCACTTTGTTCATGCGTTTCCTCAACTTTTATGGCAGCCAGGTAAAAGCCTATTCCACGGGAACGCGCGTCCGCCTGATGGGTGAAGCGCGGCCCGGCTTCTTCGGCATCGAAATGGTGCATCCGAAATGTCGTATCGTGCAGGAACATGAGCCGCTGGCCGATTCACTGACACCTGTTTATTCCGCTACCGCTGGGCTGCCTTCGGAAACGATCCGGAAACTGATCCGGCAGGCTCTGCTGCAGGCACCGGACAACGGCTCCCGCCCGACGCCCCTGGAGGAAACGCTGCCGGAATCGGTATTGACACGTTATCGTCTCCCCGGCTTCAGGGAAAGCATTCTTTTCCTGCATCAACCCTCGCCGGACGCATCCGCTGCTTCGCTACAGGACCGCAC
>CAZYYR010000110.1:0-7961 GCA_964651465.1 uncultured Nitrosospira sp. | reverse complement strand
CGGAAGCGGCACCCTGCAGTTCCTGGGTGACATTGCCCTGCGCATCCACCTTGACAAGCGGCGGCGGCACTGCGGCCGCGGTCTTCTTGCCTTTCCCCGCATCGATGTCCCCCTCGCTCGACCACAGCAGCACGTCACCTCCGCCTACGGTCAGGATACGCGACTGATTGACGAGGATGTCGTTGCGCGCAAAACCGCGGATATTGCCATCGGCGACGGTAACCATGCCCAGCACGTCATTCCCTGTATTGATCAGTACTTCCGGCGTGTTGCTGAGACCGACGATCATGTCGCCCCCCGGGACCATGAACTCGATGTTGCCGCCCCGCTCGGTCTTGATACGGCTGGCGAAGAGGTTGATCTCACCCTGATAGTTCTTGAAAACCCCTTCCGCATCCTGCTCCCTCAGTCCCGGAAACAGCAGCTCCAGGGCGGCATAACCGCGCTCATAGTCCGCGGCATAAGGACTGTCCTGGTTATTGGAATCACGTCCGGTAACGAGCAAGGCGGTGTAGACCATTTCGCGCACCATCGCCCGCTGGGTATCGATGTCCATTGACTGAACCGCTTTCACGGCCTGCAACGCTTCCGGCCCCGTGAGGGCATCCTTTCCCACCAGCCAGCGCGCCTGCCACAACAGGGCATCATCGGGATCGGCGCCCGCTTTCTCGAGTTCCGCCACGAGCCGGTCGACCGCGCCGGTGTAATCGATTCCCTGCGCGCCCATCCCCGCGGCGACATGAATGTCCGCCCCTCCGCCGGGCAACTGCGCATTGTCGAGATCGCCCCGGCTGACGATGCCGGCCGAGGTACCGAGATCGATGTTGCGGCCTGCCGTGACTTCCAGCCGTCCCAGCCCTCCCACCCAGATCCGGGCATTGTTGGTGCGATCGTTGCCGGAGCTGAAACTGACATCCCTGCCGGCCACTACCTGGCTGAGATCGTCTCTGTTGACGTGCTGCACGGCGATGCCGACGTCGAGTACATCCTGTCCTGCGCGCACGCGGAATGCCTTGGCTAGATCGAGGAGAAGTTCGTTGAAATTGCCTTGAATGTTTCCGTTCACAGCGTAGACTCGTGCCGGCTGGGTATCACCCCGGTGAACAGGCGTGGCGGCATGCACGAGTTCCCGTTCGGCGGCGCCCACTGTTGAAATTGGAAACTCGGTTGGTCTCGTGCCTGGCCTGATCGCATCGGGAACCAGATCCGGATCCCGGTCGCTCATGATCACCGGCGTATGGATGTTGACCGAGTTCGAAGCAAGCAGCTCCAGGTTTCCGCGAGCGGCAGGACTCAGCACGATAGTGCGCGCGTCCGGCAGGACGATATTTCCCTGGAACGCCGTAACCGTGAGACTGGGCGGCAGGATGGACAGCAACTCGGTCGTGTAGGTATTTCGGGACACACTGAAATTCAGCGGTGCGCGGTACGCACTTCCCAGCAGGTCGACATCGTTATGCAGCGTGACTGCGCCCGTCACGCTCTGCAGATGCACGCCGCTGTCCTTGCCATAGGATGAAAACAGGCTCCAGCCGGGAAGGGTAGGACTGGGGTTGGTTGCATTGAGATTGAACGTCGTGCCCCTCCCGGTGGACTGGATCACCAGGTGCGGGTTCAGCACGCTATGGATATTGACGTCTTCTTGCGCACGCACCCGCGCCTGTGCGTCGCCGAGCGCCAGGATCGTGTAAAGCGGGCCGCGCGGAGAGTTCTGTCCGCTGTCGATCCTGCCTCCGACGTTCAACACCAGATCGCCGCCATCGGCATAGTATTGTCCTCCGATCAGGTCGCCTCCGGTTTCCACCCGCACCTCGCCGCCTCCGGTCTTGACCAGTTGCCCGGGCGCGGGTGCCGTGGCAGGCATGCGGGCCTGGGTCGGCGTGCTGGCGGAGACATTCTCGATCCTGCCATCCGCCGCCAGCATGACATTGCCCCCACCCAGCGCGCCGACGCCCTGCTGGAACTGGTCGAAGCGCACCCACCAGGCAGGCTGGAGCGTATATGTTCCCGTGTTGTCATTCAGCCTGCCCTGGCGAAACAGCCAGTTGGAATAGAGTTGCGCCGAGGGCGAGCCGACGATATTCCCTTTTGCGGCGAGGCTGACGTCACCTCCTCCCTGGCTGAACTGGGCATTGGCGGGAACCACGAAACCGTCGACTGGATCGGCTGCGCGGCCGGCCGTGTATATCGCCGACTTGTCGTCCGCCAATTCGATGTTGCTTCCGGCAGCCATGCGGATGTCGCCCGTTCCTGTACGGACGAGCTTGCCCGCAGCCAGCGTGATATCGCCGCTGCCCGCTGCGACTGTCAGCGGATCCGCGCCCCCCGCATCCGCCCCCGCCACCAGCCGATAGCCCCACGAATCGCCCGCAAGCAGGGTGGCGGGTGTCCCGCCGTTGAACGGCGTCGCGACATCGAATCCATCGGAAAGGTTGCCATTCAGCCTGAGGTTTCCGCCGGCGCGCAAGGTCAGCATGCCCGGTTCGCCGCCCGCCCGGCTTCCGCCCATGTTCCAGTCCTGGGCAAGCGTGAGGTCGCCCACTGACCGGATCTCCACGCCCGGGCGCACATGAAAGGCCGGATTCGCCGCTCTATCGAGGCGGGAAGCGATCGAACCGGCGTGGGAGGCAAAGCCGGTGTTGTCGGCATCGATCGTGGCAAGACTCAGCGTGGTGCCGCTGCTGGCGCCGCCAGCAGTCAGCGTATCGATGCCATCGTAAACCTTGACCGCCTCCACCACGACAGAACTGGCTCCGCTGAGGCTGCTGCCGATGCCGTTGATCGCCACCTCGTCACCCGCCCCGGAACCGGTGCGGGGCGCGCGCAGGACGATCTTGCCGCCTTCGCCGGCCTCGGCATCGACGCCCCCCCCTCGCACATCGATCGTGCTGCCGGCGGCGAAGTCGAGCCTCCCTGCCGCAGTACCGATCTCGACCACGCCGCCCTCTCTGCCCGAGCCGGTCGCCCGGGCGTCGAGCTTCGCGCCGGCCACCACGGTCAGATCATCCTGCGCGTAAAGGCCGATGCTGCCGGCGCTCTCGCCGGCGGCATCGATGTGGCCTGCCACATCGATGCCGCCGCTATCCGCACTGATGCGTACGTTTTTTGCCGTGACAGTATCACCTGCGGCCACATGGATGTCGCCCGTGCGCACGCGCACGGACCGAGCCCCATCGAATCCGCCCTGGTTGAGCGTCGTATTGAGCGTGGAAAAATCCGCCAGGGCTCCCACGTCCAGTTCGAAACGCGCCCCCTCGCCCGTCCCCGCTTCCCCGGTGCCATTCGCCACAACCCCCAGCAGGCTGCCGGGCGCAACGATTGCCGTGCCGCTGGAGGCATGCACGATCACTTTGCCCGCGTCGCCGCCCGCAGCCCCTGACACGTTCACGCGCGCGCCATCCTGTACGAGCACGTTTCCATGATCGCTCGCCAGCTTGACGCTGCCGCCCGGCGAAGCGCGATTCTGGTCAAAAAAGGCCACTGACCGTCCCGCCACGTCCAGGTCGGCCTTTGTGCCCAGTTCGAGATTCCCATCGGCCGCAGAAAGTTCGAGCTGGCCGGAAGGCAGCAGGACGTGCGTATCGAACACCACCTCGGAGCCGGACAGCGCCCACTTCCCGCCCAGTGTATCCACCGGCGCGAGTACGCCGCTGGATTCGATTCCGGCAGCGGCAAGCCGGCCTGCCGCGGTCAGCGCCTGGTCGGCCCGCTCCTCGCTGCTGATACGGGCCACGTTCAGGCTGGTATTTCCAGCGGCCTGGATATCGGTGCTCCCCGCGCCGCGCCCGATCAATTCGTCTGCCGTCACGGCCACCTGGGAAAACCCATGGATGGCTTTCGCCCCCTGGGCGAGGACCACCCTGTCAGCCTGGATCGAGAGCGCGCCATCCCCTTCCATGCTCCCGGCACTGGCGGCGAATGGCACTGCCGCCGGATTGTAGAGCAGTATTTCGCCGGCGTGCAGGGTTGCGGTCTTGCCGGAATTCTCCAGGCCGAGGAGACCGGCGCCGAACAGATTCAGCGCCCGCAATGCCGGCCGGCCTTCGTCGTTCGCACGCCCTACGCGTACGTCTCCATACAGATCGAAAGTCGAATAACTGGTCAGCGTCACTGAATTCAGGCTGTTCAATCCATCGAGCTCGCTCTGGCTGAGGGTCAGTCCTTCGGAGCCAGGCGGAGCGTCGCCGAGATTCACCCGGGCTGCCCCTATCGACAGATTGCCCGCCAGCACGTTGCCTTTTTCATCCGCAAAAACGGGAGCGCCCATGAACAGGTTCTGCCGGGTGGCATCCAGCGTGATGGAATTCGACGCACGCACGACACTGCCGGCTTCGCCCAGCAGGGTACCCTGGCTTTGATCGGGGCTGTCGGTACGCACGAGACCTGCAACTGTCGAAGCCGCTCGTACCAGCGCGCCATTTCCGGAGACGCTGTAGGTGCGCGTCCCGGTCGTACCCGTGACCTTGCCTTGCGCGTCGATCACGCTGCCGGCTTTCAGCGTGAGCGTATCCTTTGCTGCAAGAATGACTTCCCCGCTCTTCAGCGCATAATCGGAACCGTTGGCCAGCGTCACCCGATCCGCGCCCACCGCGAGATTGACGGTCGTGCTGCCGGTGGCGGGATCGGTGACGCCGGTACTGCGCGTACCGCCCAGGAACAGGCTGGCCGCCCCCATGGCATTGAGCCTGGCTGCCTCGATGCGGGTGGCGGACGGATCGATCCCGGATGGATTGCCGCTGGTGACGACGATATTCGGGGCACTGATATCCACGGCCGCTCCACGGCCGCCATCGGCCGCACCCAATTTGAAAATGGCATCCAGCGCCAGTCCGCCGGAAGTGGCCAGTGAAAGCAGTCCCCCATCCTGGGGACGCCCTTCGCCGGTGGCAAAAAAGTCCGAGGCGCGCGTGAGCATCATTTCGGATCGTTGCAGGACCTGCTCGTGGGTCAGCACTTCAAATCCGCTCCACAGGGCATCACGCGGGCCGCCCGACGCCGCACGGCTGTCGGTGACGTAACCCGGCACGACCTGGCCTCCTTCCTGCCTGCTGTATGCCTGACCCGGCAGCAGGTTGGCCACATTCGAGTCGAGGCGAACGGCAAAAGCGCCCGGCAGCAGCGCGTAGTGGGCGGGGAGCAGCGTATAGACGCCCGCCGGCAGGCCCGGTATGCCGGAAAGATAGACGGCATCACCCGCAGCGCGATCGAATCCGGTATTCTCCTGCCTGTCGCCGGGCGCGAAAGCGTTCGCATAGCCCGGCAGAATGGCATAGATGCCGCGGTCGCTCAGGATGTCACGCCCCCCGCCGGGCCCGATGCTGAATTCGTACGCCTGCAGATCGCCGCCCCCGGCCAGATCGAGGGTCGCGCCCGCCTGCATTTCGATGTCGGCAGCCTGGGTGCGGATGGATTTCTCGGCGAGCGCAAGCTGCGGGATATTGTTCGAATCGGGCCTGTAGAACCAGCTGCGGCCATTCACGGTCACGCCGAACGGAATGAGGCTGCCGGGCGCGGCCGCGATGGAAGTCAGGCTGCCGTTCCCGAACGTGACGGTATCCGTCGCGTTGAACGCCAGCTGGCCAAACGGCGCCCATATGCTGCCACCCTGTACGATATTCTCCGCGGTAATGGTAATGCTGCCGAGAGCGGACATCGGCTGCGACGGCAGCAGGCCCTGCCGGTCGAACGTGACGGTCTGGTCCGGTGCCTGTATGTTCACCTGGCTGTAGGTCGTGGGCGCAACGACCGCGCCACGAAAAACGAGATCGGCCGCGCTGAACAGGGTCGCCGTCGGGCGCGGCACCGCACCCATGCTCACGCCCGCCAGCCTGATCTCCCGCACGCCTGTCAGTTCGGACCGTCCCATGCCGGTCAGGCCGAGATTGCCGGCCAATTCCAGCAGTTGCGCCTCCGCCTTGAACACACCGCTGCCCGGCTGGGGCGTACTTGCCGCATTCTGCTGCTCGATGTCGTAATTACCCAGGCGTATGGTTTCCGCCTTCAGGGAAGCTTCTCCTCCCGCCGTTTCGATACGGGGAGCGTCGAGCACTACTTCCTTCAGGGCCAGCGGCCGGCTGGCGCCCAGATTCAGGTTGTCCTCCAGCCGGATTGCATCGCGGCTCTTGAGCGTCATGCGGTCGAACCCGGCCGCCTCGAGCGCTGTCGCCCCCACCCTGGCCTGTCCGTTGAATCCGGCCGGCAGGGGCGTTCCCGGCACCAGCCCGCCTGCCTGCGGCGTCACGGATTGCGCCAAGCTCAGTACGCGCGCCTCCGTCGGGAATCCCTGCTCCGGTATCGGGAAAAAATTGTCGCCCAGCACGAGACTGAATGTGCCGCCGCGATTGGAACCGCTTCCCCCATGCGCTGCGATCGCACCATCCAGCAATGTGCCTTCGCGCGCATGAATGCTGAGCGTGCCGGCGTCGCTGCCCACCCATTGCCCCAGGCCACCGGCCTCATTCAGTATATCCAGTCGAACGGGAGCAGCCCCGGCAATATTGATTTTTGAGCCTGCTTCGGTCACGACATGACCGAACCGCGCATTCAATGCTACCGTGCCGCCGTTCAGGACCTCGCCTTGAGTCAGCCGCTGGCTGTCGAGAAAGGTCAGTGCCTTCCCGCTCACGTCGAGCGTTGCCTCCCGTCCCAGCCAGAGCGCATGGCTTGCGTCGTAATTGAGCTCGCTTATGTCGTGATCGAGCGTCGCGATGATGCTGCCGCCAGGGGCAGTGATGCGACCCTGTATATCCAGCAGGTGTGCGGCATCGAGCGTAACCTGCGCCCGGGGATCCGCCTGGATATGCGCGCCAGCGGCAATCTTCAGGTCGCCCGACCCGTCCGCAGTGTTTTTTGCGGCAAGGCTCAGATTCACTGGCTCGCGCACCAGATCGTCCAGCTTGACGTGGCGGGTGAAATCCTCCACCCGGCTGCCCGTCGTCCGCAGCGTATAGTCCGGTAGCAGTTCCAGATTGAGAAGGGTGGGCCTGATCGTGACGCCTTCCGCCACGGTCAGGTTTTCTATGCCGGCAAGATCGATATTGGCAAACCCTGCCCGTTCGAAAAATCCCGTATCGAGATTCAGCGTGCCATTCGTGCTGTCGGGAGCACCCCCGATCAGGATCCTGTAGCTGGCAACGCTCAGCGTACCGCCATGGCCGATGCCATGGCCGCGCACATTCCGGCCGAGGCCGGATACGGCATTGCCGGACAGGCTGATATTACCGCCGTTGCCTGCAATCACCTTGCCGCGGTTATCCGCCTTGAGGCGCCCCCCGCCGGTGACATCCAGCAGCGTATCCTGCCCCAGGGCCAGCGTATCCGGCGCAGACAGGGCGATCCGGCCTCCGTTCACCAGCGCAACTTCCCCGGTCCCTGGCGGCACGCCCGGCATTTCATTCACCCAGGCCCCCCGGGCCGATAATGTGACGCCATCAGCCACGGTCACATCGAGTGGCGTCGAGATGATGTTGACATCGTTCCTCTTTGCATCGAGCACGATGGCGCCGCCCGGCGCATGGATGTCCGCTTCCACGGACAGCCCCTGCGCCGTGATGCGCACGCTGCCGCCCTGGGGTGCGCGCAGCACGTCGCGCACCGCTGCCGCCCGGTTGCTGAAGACTTCCAGATTGGCTACCTTGTCCTTGCCCAGCAGTGCCGGATCCAGCCGGACGACATCGAGGAGATCGGACGGAAGCGCATCCCCGAACCCGAATCCATCAGGCAGGATGGTCCCGGTGCCGCCCAGTTCCACCCGCTGGTTGAGCTTGTAGTCATCGCCGATGCCGCCGGTTGCCTGGGTGACGGCGCCCGTGCCCAGCGTCAGGCGTGCTCCGTCCGGCATGATGCCGGCATCGCGCTGCACTTCGCCGACGATGGTACGGCCTTCCACGCCACCTTGCATCACCATCGCTCCAATGCCGATTATCTCGAGCGCGCCGGCATTCTTGCCTTCGGTATAGCCG
>CAZYYR010000109.1:0-7969 GCA_964651465.1 uncultured Nitrosospira sp. | reverse complement strand
CCACACTTGCCCTCGCCGCATTTGCCTTCCCCGCATTTGCCTTCCCCGCCTTTATCCTTATCATACAGGTGGGCGTCGGCCGCAGCGTATCCCTTGTCCAGGGACTGTATCCCAAACGGATTATCGGCTGCGGAAACGATGGGGCTGATGCCGAGAGTGGCGGCAAGCGCCGAGCCCACAGCAATCGAAATGGCGGTTTTGCTTCTTGACATGACATTCTCCTATCTTGGTTGGTAAATATCCCGGAAACGGAATGAAATCGAATTTTGATCGGGGAGCGTGAGTGAGCGCCCTTCTCACTCTCTTCGAGAAGTTATATTCATTACCGGCTGCGTGCGCGTTCGTCCTGGCCTGTCCACCGGTTCGGGACAGGAAAGCATAGCATAAATAAAATTCCGCCGGGTAGGCGAAGCTCATCAGGAACAACGGAATCAGTCCTGCCAACCGGACTGCCACGCTATTGATTCATTCAGGCTATCATACTCCCGGGTTCGGCAAGAATCCTGCCCGGCAAAGCTACTGATGCGGGGAAGCTTGCAAGCCCATTCACTATCGGTGAGCATTGTCCAGCCTCGTACACCAAAGCATCGTTTCTCCCTCTTGCGTACTCCACCCCACTCCACCCTTTTGCCGGGGATTTCCGTGCCACCCCGAATCATATTTTGACTTTTGCTGCGCGACGGTTTATAAGGGCTCTTCAAATGAACCGCAACCGGATTACGATATAGTGTATTTTGGTGCCATCATGTCACCAGCAATGGAAGGGAATATTAGATATGCAAGAACTCCAGAAACAAGCCGCTCCGTACAAACTGAAGAAGGGCGAGAGCTACATGAGTTCCAGGCAGCTTATGCATTTCCGCAATATACTGGAAGGCATCAAGTTCGAGCTGGGACAGGATATCGATCGCACGGTTCATACCATGCAGGACGAGGCCACTATTTTTGCGGATCCCAATGACCGGGCCAGCCAGGAATCGGATATGGCCCTGGAGTTACGCAATCGTGACCGTGAACGCAAACTGATCAAGAAAATCGATGAGACGATCGCCAAGATCGATACGGGAGATTATGGCTACTGCGAGAGTTGTGGCGTGGAAATCGGCCTGAAACGGCTGGAAGCACGGCCCACGGCCACTCTCTGCATAGATTGCAAAACGCTGGACGAGATCAGGGAAAAACAGATGGCAAAATAAAGCCTTGCCTGTTCCAGAGGATGCCGGCCACCGGCTTGAAAACGAAACCCCCTATCTGGCGATAAGGGGTTTTATTTTGAGGGAAGACTGGTTTTCGGGTGTACGCCTGGTTGATCGCGCAAAAACGTTTTAAAAACCAGACCGACCAGACCGCGCCCAACCAGTTAACTGCCCAGATAACTGCGTGCTCTACGTTGCCGCGCTATCCGTCACTTCCGCAGTTACCGCCTTCATGCTCAGCCGCAGGCGACCTTTGTCGTCAGCCTCCAGAACCTTTACGCGCACCGCCTGCCCCTCCTTGAGATGATCCGCCACGTTGTTGACGCGTTCGTTGGCGATCTGGGAGATATGCAATAATCCGTCCTTGCCGGGCAAAACGCTGACGATTGCCCCAAAATCAAGCAGCTTCAGCACGGTTCCGTCATAGACCCTGCCTACCTCAACCTCGGCGGTAATATCCTCGATACGCTTTCTTGCCAGTTCGCCGCCTTCGGCATTGACACAGGCGATCAGGACCGTGCCATCGTCAGTGATATCAATGGTCGTGCCTGTTTCCTCGGTCAGGGCGCGAATCACCGCTCCACCCTTGCCTATCACATCGCGGATTTTCTCGGGATTGATCTTCATCTTAATGATACGCGGAGCATGCTGGGAAATATCCTCCCGTGTGACGGGCAGCGCTTCCTTCATAATCTGGAGTATATGCAACCGTCCTTCCCGGGCCTGGATCAGGGCAGCATGCAGAATCTCCCTGGTGATCCCCTGGATCTTGATATCCATCTGCAGTGCGGTAATGCCCCTTTCCGTACCTGCTACCTTGAAATCCATATCACCCAGATGATCCTCATCTCCAAGAATATCGGTGAGTACGGCAAACCGGTTTCCTTCCTTGATGAGGCCCATCGCAATGCCGGCCACATGGGCCTTCAGGGGCACGCCCGCATCCATCAGTGCAAGACAGCCGCCACAGACCGATGCCATCGAACTGGAGCCGTTCGACTCCGTAACCTCGGACACGACACGGAGCGAATACCCGAATTCCTCGGCAGAAGGAAGCACCGCAACCAGAGCCCGCTTTGCAAGCCGCCCATGGCCGATTTCGCGTCTTTTGGGCGTTCCCACCCGTCCGGTCTCGCCAGTGGCATAAGGCGGCATGTTGTAATGGAGCATGAAACGTTCGGAATAGTCCCCCTGCAGGGCATCGATCTTTTGCTCGTCCCGCCCAGTCCCCAGCGTGGCAACCACCAGCGCCTGTGTTTCCCCCCGGGTAAACAGGGCGGAACCGTGGGTGCGCGGCAACAACCCGTTACGAATGGTAATGGGACGAACCGTACGTGTATCGCGCCCATCGATTCGCGGTTCACCATCGAGTATCTGCGTCCGCACAATGCTGGATTCAAGGGCGAAACAGGCTTCCTTTACCGCCTGGGCATCCGGCGCGTCCTCGCTATCGCCGGCCACGCCCATTTCGGTGAACACGCGCTTCCATATATCATCGATGGTCTGGGAACGCTGCTGCTTTTGTTTTATCTGGAATGCCGCGCGCAAATCGGTTTCCGCCAGGGCAGCAATCTTTTCAGCCAGGTTGGCATCTCTTTGGGGAGGCGTCCAGTCCCAGGCAGTGACACCCGCCTCATCCGCAAATTCATTGATCGCGTCGATCGCTGCCTGCATCTGCTGATGCCCGTAGGTAATGGCACCCAGCATGATATCCTCGGACAGCTCCGTCGCTTCGGACTCCACCATCAGCACCGCCTGCTGGGTTCCCGCCACCACCAGATTCAACTGGGTCTGCTTCAGCGCCGTCGTCGTGGGATTGAGGACATACTCCCCATCGAGGTAGCCCACGCGGGCTGCACCTATTGGTCCTCCGAAAGGAATGCCGGAGAGCACCAGCGCTGCCGACGCGCCCAGCATCGCCGGTATGTCGGCATCGACTTCATTGTCGGACGACATGACGGTGGCGACGATCTGCACTTCATTATAGAAATTCTCGGGAAACAGCGGACGAATGGGGCGGTCGATCAACCGGGAGGTAAGGATTTCCTTCTCGGAAGGGCGACCCTCCCGCTTGAAAAAACTACCGGGAATCCTGCCTGCGGCATAGCTCCTTTCCTGATAATCGACGGTTAGCGGAAAAAAATCCTGTCCCTGCTTGGCATTTTTTGCACCGACTACGGTAACCAGGACAGCGGTATCCCCCAGGGTAACCATGACAGCGCCATGCGCCTGCCGGGCTATTTCCCCTGTTTCGAGTGTGAGTTGATGAGATCCGTACCTGATACTTTTCTTGATTTTCAATTAACTACCCTTTTAGTTGGAATCCAGCCGGATTATCTCCAGGCAGATAAAAGCAAATCCTGTCCATGCCTGTGGATACAGGCTTCCGGCTGACTCGATTGCCTCTCTTTCCGAAACCGGTTCATTATTTACGAAGGCCCAGACGCTCGATCAGCGTGCGGTACCTGTCGGCGCTGCTACCCTTCAGATAATCGAGCAGCTTGCGGCGCCGACTCACCATCCTCAACAAGCCGCGGCGCGAATGATGATCCTTGACATGCGCTTTGAAATGATTTGTGAGGTCGTTGATTCTGGCGGTCAATAATGCGACCTGTACTTCGGGAGAACCGGTATCCCCTGCAGCCAGTTGATAATCGCGCACCACCTGTGCTTTTTGATCGGTTGTGACTGCCATGCCTAATCTCCATTTACGCCAAGTGCGAAAGGGCAATATTTTACTCTCTAACAGGGTTTATTCTCAAGTAATGTAATGCATTGATTTTATCATCTCCCGGTACTTCCCGCGGAGGCATCCGGTTTGCCGAGGCGCGCCTGCCATCCCATCCCGCAAAGCCATCGTCGCGCCAGCAAGGATTTATTCAGTGCTTCCTTAACCATTCAACCATTCGATTCATGTGATCCGGGAAGATTGCCGGAAACATATTCCCCGGGCGTCGTAACCGGATGCGGGCCGATGCCCATTTCTGCGCGGGCGTGATGTACGACCGCGGACAGGGTGGAGCATGCCGCGCGCGAGTCGGCTGCAAGCCGCAGCAGTGTGCGCAGCGGCAAGAATCCCCTCAGCAGCAAGGGGAGCAGGCGAGTTAGGTCGGCGCTTCCATCCGGCCTGACAGCCTGGAGCAGAAGGGAGGGTGGGGAGAATTCGACCGGATCCGAGATTGCACGTATCGCAAGAAACGGCAATCCGGCTGAAGCTGCAACTTCCGCCACCGCGCCGCTTTCCATATCCACTGCCGAGGCCCCGGTCACGGCCGCCAGTTCCTCCTTCTCTTCGGCAGACGTCAGCACGGCCTCACTGGAGGCCAATACCCCGCTGCTCGCCCGTACATATTCAGGCAAGCGCTGCCGTACGCAGTCGCGCCAGCGCAAATCCACTGGCCAGGCGTGATCGGTGTGGATCGCTTCCGGCAGCAGCAGGTCTCCTGGCCGCAGCGCCGGGTCCAGTCCACCAGCAAACCCAAAGCTCACCAATGCTGCGGCCCCTTGCGCCTTCAGGCCTTCCGCGGCTTCACGCGCCGCTGCCGGACCCATGCCGCAAAGCCAGATCGCAGCCCCTTCGTCCAGGCTGGCCCTCTGATTGAAAGGCAGCGTACGGCGGGTGATACAGCGCGCTTCGATGCGCATGGCTGTAACGATCCCTATTCCCCTCACCGGGCAGGGTTCCGGGTCAGCGCATGATATCGAGCCAGAGCCCAGAGCGGAAAGAACTTGGTATAACCGTAATACCTGAGATAAAAAACACGGGGGAAACCCGGGGCGGTAAACCAGGGATCGTCCCACAGGCCATCGTTCCCCTGGGTCTTCAGCAAGTACGCGACTCCGCGGCGCACTTCCTGACAGTGCGCTTCTCCTGCAGCCATCAGGGCCAGTACGGCCCATGCCGTCTGAAACGACGTGCTCACCTTGAACTGGCCTGCGTGCCAGGGTTCGAAATAGGTATCATTGCCCTCGCCCCAGCCGCCATCATCGCGTTGCACGGATTTGAGCCATTGAACGGCACGCCGGATCGCGAGGTGACCCGGATCGACGCGGGAGAGGCGAAAAGCCTCCAATACGGACCAGGTACCGTAAATATAATTGCTGCCCCAGCGCCCAAACCAGGCGCCATTGGATTCCTGTTCGCCGAAGAGGTAGGCCAGTCCTCGCTCGACTGCACGCTGATGCCTGGGCTCCCCCAGCATGGCCAGAATTCCGACACAACGGGCGGAAACGTCGCTCGTGGGCGGATCGAGCAAGGCACCATGATCGGCAAAAGGAATTTCGTTGAGATAATAATAGGTGTTGTCGACGTCGAATGCGGCGAAGCCGCCGTTACGGGATTGCATACCCGCGAGCCAGTCGGCAGCCCGTAAGATGCTCTCGCGATAGGCTTCCGGATCCGCCTGCTGTAACGCCCACACCACGGCGGCGGTATCGTCCAGATCGGGATAATGGGGATTGGCATACTGAAAGGCCCAGCCGCCGCCCGGGAGGCCTGGATGGTCCTCCTGCCAATCAGCAGGAGCATCGAGGATCTGATGAGGAATGAGCCAGTCGAGCGCTTTCCTGACGGGTTCCTGACTGGCGTCGGCGTCTTCCTGCATGGCCAGACATGTGAGAACCGTATCCCATATGGGCGACACGCAAGGCTGGCACCAGACGCGGTCTCCTTCATCCACCAATAGCAGGCGCAGTGCTTTACGACACTGCTCCCGGGCAGGATGGTCATAGGGGTAGCCCAGCAATGCAAGCGCCTCGCTGGCATTCACCATGGCGGGAAAAATTGCCCCCAGGCCGGAATCGCCATTGAGCCGCTCCACTATCCAGGCTTCCGCGCGACGCAATGCCATTTTTCGCAGCGCTTTCGGGATGAGCGGCTCGAACAGCGAAGCGGTGCGCTCTATGAGCAGAAACAGACGATTGAGCGGCGTACGAACCGAAAAGTAATTGCGTTCCTGGTCCGGCGGCACGGTGAACAGCTCACCGATACCAACGTTACGTGGATTGACCGCCTGCGCTTTCAGGCTGCACAGGATGGATAACGGTGTCATTACCGTTCTTGACCAGTATGCTACCTTGCTGATATGGAACGGGAACCACTTGGGCAGCAATATGATTTCCACCGGCACGAAAGGAACGCCACGCCATGGGATCTGGCCATACATGGCCAGCAGTATGCGGGTAAACACGTTTGCCCGGGCCGCACCTCCGTGTTCCAGAATGGCGGCACGCGCCCGTTTCATATGCGGCGCATCCGGGGAATCACCGACGATTTTCAGGGCGTAGTATGCCTTGACAGTACAGCTCAGATCGAAATGACCACCGTAGTACAGGGGCCAGCCCCCGTGCTCCGGGTCCTGTTTTTCACGGATGAATCGGGCAATCCTGGTTTCCAGGTCCACATCCACGTCATCCATGAAATGCATCATCAGCACGTACTCGGCCGGTATGGTGCAATCGGCTTCCAGCGGAAAGCACCAGTGACCATCTTCTTTCTGCAGCGCGAGCATGCCTGCGCGCGCCGCAGCCAATCCGTCCGCCATCGCGTTGGCGGTCAGAAAATCATCCTCTTCCCCAATGGCAGTATTGATCGAACTCAGGTGCCGATCGCGCGAAGACAATCTGGCCATCCCCCCGAATCTTTCCATTTATTTGTACCCAAATTGATCCATGGCAGGGTTTCGGTTGAAACCCTTCCTTAAGATAATAAAATAACCGAAGCGTTCCGTGAATCGACCGGCATTCCATGAGAAAGGAATGTTCACGTCTGTTATACCTGCTGCCGGGAAGGCAGGATGACTTGGATGACGTATCTGGGCTCCAGCGAAACCTGCCTTCACGTTACAGTTCAATGGGCGGCGTATCCTGGAGTTCATCCTCATCCAGGAAGTCGTCATAGCTCTCCGGCGGGGGGGCACCATCGTAAATCAGATGCTTGCGCTGCTGCAAAAAGCCTTCCCGCACAAATAGATAGGGATCCAGCGCTGCCTGGTCGCGAATGCGCATGGGTCCGGACAACCGGGCACGCTTGTCGATGATCCCCAAAACCGTAACAGGTGCGACAACAGCCGTACTCGCGACAGAACCTGCATAAAACAAAAGATTGCTGAAGGCGCTCACCGGAATGCCCGGCGCGTCGCGATAACTGCTGGGCCCGACCAGGGGCACAAAGAGATATGAACCCGTGGTGACCCCCCAGACACCCAGCGTTTGCCCAAAATCCTCGTCATGCTGCGGCAGTCCCATGGGCGTTGCCATGTCGAAAAGCCCCCCCAGACCGATAGTGGTATTGACCGCAAAACGCAGGCTGTCCTGGAACCCCTGTCGCACCTTGCCTTGCAGAAAACCGTTCAGAATAACATTGGGATAGGCAAGGTTGTCGTAGAAATTGCCGATCGAACGCTGCATGGGATCCGGCACATACCTTATATACGCATCGGCAACCGGGGCCAGGAGAGTCCGATCGACCATATCGGTGAAATTGTAGAACTGGCGGTTTATCCTCTCGTTGGGATCGACAGGATCTGCCCCGATATCGGCCGCTGCTGCATCGTGGTTCTCGCCTCCTCCGGTGCGGACGGTAGCGCATCCCGCAGACAGTAACGCGCATGCCAGCAATAGTACGTAGGTGGAGGTATGCGCCATATCGGTAAGAGTAAGAACAACCCATCCCTGATGATTCTGTTATACCCCGAAAACACGATTTCGGGGCGCGGTAGACTCACAGGTGCGAAGTATAAACCGAATTGAAGCACTCGCCCATAAGTTAAGGA
>CAZYYR010000108.1:0-8030 GCA_964651465.1 uncultured Nitrosospira sp. | reverse complement strand
AGGTTCGTCACTTCTGTCTCGAACGCCCAGATTGCGATGCTTGTTTGTAGCGGAGGCTTGGACAACGCGATCCCGAGCGCCTCCTGAATCTGCTTGATGGAAGCGCCCATGGAGCCGCTTTGATCGATACAAAGGATTACCGAGGTTTCAAGGTTTTCGGCAGGAACAGCCCGCACCTCTCTGGCGGGAATCGTATTCTTTTCGTCGAACCGGAGCTGAAAATCAGGTGCCGTCGGAGTCCCTCCGCCAGAAATACCAACAGTGGCAGTCACGGCACCGGGGGACGCTTCCTTTACCGACATGAGCTGCAACTTCGCTGCCTGGAGCGTTCCGCAAGTCATCAGCGCCACCATGACGACAACTGCGCGCGCCATCATGGAAAAAGAATCGGTCATCCGCGTGCAGGCGGATCCGTTTTCCCGAAACGGATGCACAATCAGTAGCGATAGTACGAATAGTGGCGCCATTGATCCTTCCCCAGAATATCAGCTGAAACCAGGCTTCCCGATATAAACGGTGCTGCTGTTCATGAAACGACAGCAAACTTCATGCCGGACTGCCACGGCTAAAAAGCCAAAACTGGAAGCATGAACTGGACTTCGGCCGCTTGATATCCGGCTGACCTTTTCCATGCGACTTCGCGTATCGCCAAGCAGAGGTGTCGAAAAAGCGATTGTATTTCAATAGCTTTCTATTTTTTTCTGATAAGAGCCGCTTCGAAGGCGAAACACTTCCATCGGCTCTTCCAGTATTGATGAATCCTCATCGTGTACGGGTTCAGGAAAATACAGGTCATGGTTCGACCCAGCATGGGTTTTTTTTCACCCATTTAAAGGTCCCTGATTTTTTTCATTTTTTACCTGCCGCCGCACTTTGGTACCTCCGGATGATAATGCTTCTCCGGATCGTTGATCGAACGCCATCTTGTAAGCCGTTCATTTTACTAGGGTTAAGTTTTTACCATGATAGGCATGTATTTTGCATCCACCCTCAACAGAAACCCGGAATGAAGGGCGGAGGAAAAATGACAAGGCTCCCGTTAATCACGAGATCATCGACACCATTCCGGAAAAAGCGGAAGCACCATGATTAATGATCTGGACGAGACCCTGTCCCAGCTATTGAAGCGTGAGTTGCCAAAAGGGCTGGCTGAACAGGTTCAGGTAAGTTTCAGTGCGCCGGACGACCAGTTTCCACCTCCTTCCGTCAGTTTGCCGGCGATCGATCTGTTTCTCTATGACATCCGCGAGAATCTGGATCTTCGCAGCAACGACGTGTATGTGGAGCGCAAGGGAGACGGAACCGCCATCAGGACAATGGCGCCCACCCGAATAGATGCTTCATATCTGATTACCGCCTGGCCAAGCCAAAGCGTCTCCGACCCTTCCGAAGATGAACATCGCCTGCTGGGGGAAGTCATCCTGGCGTTACTGCGCTACCGCACCATCCCCGAGGATGCGCTGCAAGGCAGTCTCGTTTCACAAACGCTTCCTCTGCCTGTAACAACGCTGCAGCCTGGACGGCTTCAGAGTCTCGGGGAATTCTGGCAAGCGCTGGGGGGGAAGCCCAAGGCGGCGCTGAATTATACCGTCACGTTTTCGGTTGAGGTCTCGAAACCCGAAACCGTCGGCCTCGTAACCGAAAAGATTCTCAAATTTCAGATGCAGAAAGGATCGGACTCGTGATGCGGACGACTGAATGGGAAGTGGTTCGCCACCACGTCAGTATCTGCGGACGCGTCTTGGATGGAGAAGGTCATCCACAGCCTGACGTACGGCTTGACGCAAGCATGGATGACAGGCAACGGGCACCTTCCGAGCCAAAGACACCGGTAACTGCTCGCCGGCGGAATTCAGAAAGGACTCCACAAGAATCCGATGATGTTTTCGAGCAAAGCTCACGTACCAAGTCACGCCGCGATGGAACGTTCTTTTTTCTTGACTGCCCCGACGGGCGGTACACGGTCACCGCACAGGATCCGCGTTCCGGCTTGAGGGATCAAAAATCCGTTTCGGTGACCAGGAAGGCGCTTGAAAAGAAAACGAAAGATCGTGGCATCGAAGAAGGGTATCAGGTCGAGCTTGTTCTCGGAGGGCAAGCTAAAGGGTAAGGATTTTTTGCTGCCGGAACTGCTGGAGCTGGATGGAACGAAGTCGCGGTTTCTGCAAAACGGAAAGACTTTCACTGTCGAAATTTACGATCAACAACGAGAAGGGGATGCACAATGCCAAGACTCACTTATCAGGCGCCCGGCGTCTATGTGGAAGAAATACCTTCGGCCCGTCAACCGATTGCGGCTGTCGGAACGAATACAGCGGCATTCATCGGCCTTGTTCCAGACACCATTTATTATCCTGTCATAAACGACAACTATGATCCCGTAGCTGCCCGCCAGGCCTTGGGCATACAGCCGCGGAGTGGTTCGGAGGCCGTGGGCGGGGGTGAGACACTGGAAGCCGTCGTGGCCCGGCTGGAGGGTGAACTGGCAACGTTGAGGAATACGGAAGGAACGCCCAGAAACCAGATAAAGGATAAGGAAAAAGAACTCGACAAAGCGAAAGCAGCAGTTGCAGAAGCGAGTGCCCCACCTCCCGGGGAGAGTGAAGATTTCACCGACTATTCGGGAAACGTGGATACCGATTGGCTGGAGCCGCCGAAAGGGGAATCCGCCCCGGATGCGCATCCCTATTACCTCAAGACATTCAATGTCAACGTCGCACCCGGGGATACGAAATTCTGCTCGAATTTTACCGAATATACCGACCGCTTTGGCCCGTTTTCAGCCTTCGGTTTGGGCGCGGATGCGTCCAGACCGATGTTTCCGGGTCATCATGCCTTGACCCATGCGGTATATGGTTTCTTCAAGAACGGCGGAACGCGCTGCTTCGTGGCGAGGGTGAAAGACCCTGCCGAGCTCGAAAAGACATTGAGGAACTTCGAATCCATCGATGATGTGGCCCTCATCGCCGCGCCGGGACTTCCCAGGAACGCCGCAGTATGGGAGGCGCTGACGGCGTATGCCGAGGACGAAAACCGCCAGAACGTTTTTGCGATTCTCGACAGCGCCAGGGTAGTGGGAAGCCCGGATGAATTCGACATACAGAAGCTCACCTATTCCGGTACCGACGAGCGTCTTATACCTCGGCCGAGCAAGAATGCGGCATTTTATTTCCCCCAGATCGAGGTGGTGGATGCCGCCAAGCAGTTGCAGGACAGCGATCCACGGCGGGGCGTCGATACGAAATACCGGGGAAGAACCTATGTCGCGCCGAGCGGCCACATGGCTGGCATATATGCCCGCACGGACGAGGAGCGGGGTGTGCACAAGGCGCCCGCCAACACGATCGTGCGCGGGGCCGTCAATGTCAAATACTATGTCAGCAAGGCCAAGCAGGAGATCCTGAATCCCCAGGGGGTCAATGTCATCCGCTCAATGAACGGGGCGATCACCGTATGGGGCGCCCGCACCATCGGCGGGGATCGTAACGGTGAATGGAAGTACATCAATGTCCGCCGCTTTTTTCTTTTTCTGCAGGAATCGATTGACGAGGGTACGCAGTGGGTGGTCTTCGAACCCAACGATTACGCCTTATGGGGAAAAATCCGGTTGAACGTGACGGCCTTCCTGACCAATGTCTGGCGCAGCGGCGCACTGTTCGGCTTGACGCCGGAAGAGGCGTTCTACGTGAAATGCGATGCCGAACTCAATCCGCCGGAGGTCCGCGACCTAGGCCAGGTGATTACCGAGATCGGCGTGGCGATCGTAAGACCGGCTGAATTCGTCATTTTCCGTATCTCGCAATCAACCGGACGGGAGAATGCCTGACCCCTCTCCGGCTATCCGCGACGCGAATGAACAGCAAAGCTCACGATCTCCCGCTGGCCGCTGCATACGACACCCCCGGCGTATATTACGAAACACTGGCGAAAACCCGTGTACAGCCGCCGTTCCGCACCGGTATCCCCGTATTCGTCGGCTTTGCTGAAGCAGCGCCATCGAGTGCGGACAAAACGGGAATCCGCCGTATCGATCACTGGCAGCAATTCGCGCAGTGGTATAAGCCCGCGCAATACAGTTACCTGGGATACGCGGTGCGCGGCTTTTTCGAAAATGGGGGCGAACGCTGCGTTATCGTCCCGGTTCAATGCGAGCCGGACCTTTCCCGCCCGGAAAACATGATCAGCGCATTGGCGAGCGTTTTCGAGGAAGGGAGCCTGCTCGAGGATATCGAAGACGTCGATCTCGTCTGTGTCCCCGATGCCGGGCTCGACATCATTCGGAAAACCCGTGATGACGCGGTTCTGGAGATTCAATCCGAGGTATTGGAACACTGCCGGAGGATGGGCGACCGCTTTGCCATCCTGGCCGGGATTCAGGATCACGATGACAGCGGCTTGCCGCGGGAGCCGGCGCAGCTCGAGCAACCCATCACCCAGTGGCGAAAACTTCCCCCCGAGCATGGCGCCCTTTATTTTCCCTGGATTTACGTCGAGGAATCATTGCGGGCAGGAAGCCGGGGAGGCGCGCCTTTCATGGAAATGCCCTGTGAAAGGGTGTCTCGCAGGACCCCCGGCCCGGGATTCAAGATTTCCCCTACATTAAAACGGGTGCCGCCCTGCGGTCATATAGCAGGAATTTATGCCCGGACGGATGCCAGAACAGGCGTGCACAAGGCTCCAGCCAACGAAGCGCTCGAGGGGGTTTTTAAGCTGGGGCTGGATTTGAATGACAGAGAGCAGGGAATGCTGAATACCGTCGGCATCAATTGCCTGCGAAGCTTTCCGGGACGAGGTATTCGCGTGTGGGGGGCAAGAACGTTGAGCGGGCAGCCGGACTGGCTATACGTCAATGTCAGGCGCCTGTTCCTGACGCTCACTCGGTGGATCAGGCAGAACATGAATGATCTGGTTTACGAAGAGAACACGCCGGGTTTGTGGCGGCTTGCCAGCCAGCGGCTTTTCGGTTACTGCCACGAATTGTTCGATCGGGGAGCATTGGCGGGAAACAGTCCGGCTGAAGCATTCTTTATCAAGTGCGATGCCGAAACCAATTCCGCGGAGAGCCGGGAAGCAGGATTTTTGGTGACCGACGTGGGATTGGCGCCCGTTATACCGTTCGAATTTGTTGTCGTTCGTATCACCCAAAGTGCCAGCGCGGTCACCGTGACTGGTTCGAATATTTCGTAACGATCACGGAGGTAAGGAACATGGCAAGTACGGGAGCACGGAGGGATCCATTTCGTGGATTCAAGTTTCGGGTACAGATCGATGGAATACAGCGAGCCGGATTCCGCGAGGTTTCCGGCCTGGATTCGGCCACGGATTCAGTCGACTATCGGGAAGGCGACGACAAGACCGTAACGATATCGAAGCTGGCTGGCCTGAAGAAATTTGCCAACATCACGTTCAAGCGCGGAATCACGGATGACCTGGATCTCTGGAAATGGCGCAAGCAGGTAATGGACGGAAAAATAAAGGATGCCCGCAAAAACGGCTCGATCGTACTAATGGATGACGAGGGCAATGATGTAGCGCAATGGGATTTTCGCGAAGCCTGGCCGGTCAAGTGGACGGGCCCGACCTTCAATGCGACCGCAAACGAAGTCGCCATCGATACGCTCGAAATCACCCATGAGGGATTGGATCGGACCAAATGACCTTACAGACGGAATTCGAGTTTACGCTCCCCCATGGTTATGTCGACTCCGAGGGAACCATACATAGTACGGGTGTGATGCGGCTTGCAACTGCAAATGATGAGATTGCGCCCATGAAGGATCCGCGCGTCCAATCCAATCCGGGATACCTCGCCATCATTCTATTGTCCCGGGTGGTCACCCGCCTGGGAGACTTGCCGCAGATTAACCCCAGGGTGATCGAGGAGCTGTTTGCGGCAGACTTTGCATTTCTTGAGGAAATGTATCGGCGGATCAATACAACGGGACACAACCGTATCAAAGCAGTCTGCCCCGAATGCAATGCCCGTTTCGAAACCGAGATTCAGCGATCGGGGGAGCCATAGGCTACCCCTCGGCGGAACTATTCGAGGAGGTAGCCTACGTGGCCTATCACTTTCACTGGTCTTACGGCGACTTGATGGAACTGGATCATCTGGAGCGTCATCGCTGGGTGCAGGAAATCGTGAAAATCAATGAGCGCCTGAACAAGGCTCCAGGGGATGAGGATGAATACACATGAGCCGGCCACCTGATCCTTATACCGCGTTCCGTTTCTCCATCGAAGTCGACGGAGAAAGAACGATAGGAGGGTTCAATGAGGTTTCCGGTCTGATATTTGAAACGGAAGTCCAGACACTGCGGGTTGGGGGAATGAATAACGCCGAATTGCAGTTGCCCGGTCCATCGAGATTTTCCTCGCGCCTGGTGCTCAAGCGCGGCCTGGGCAACATGAAATTCCTCTGGGAATGGTACCGGTCGGTCTCCCAGGGAGAAGTCAAGCGCAAAAATGTAACGATCAGGCTCAATGACGAACGGGATGAAGAAGTGATGTCCTGGCGCTTCAGGGAAGCGTGCCCCGTAAAATGGACAGGGCCCGACCTGCGTGCAAGTAACTCGGCAGTCGCTTTCGAGTCGCTCGAACTGGTGCATCGAGGCTATTTTTGAACTGAGGAAACTGGAACCGGATCAAGAATTCATATGCGGGAAAATGCTCCTATCCCTGCCTTGCCTGATGCGTGGAAGGCCCCCGGATCACTTGGGTTTTCCACGTGGAAGCGTCATGCGACCGCGGGCGTGGCCGGGAGGATGATACTCCCCCAGCGCGGGGAAAGCAGTTTGCTGGGAATTCATGATCGTCATGCTTCGTTCACATCCAGCCTGATTGCCCGACAGTTCAGTCGGACAGCATCCGGAGCCGATACCGGCAAATTCATTTTTCGGTCCGCCTACAGTGGGCAGAAGGGCGTTCCAGAGGAAGCGCACCTACGGGCTGCGCCCCTGCCCATGCTCTCGCGGATCGTTACGAGGGAAATGCCCGAGCCTGCGCCAGAGCGCTCTTCCAGTACAGATAGGAACGGATATGACATCAGCACCCCAGTTGGAATCATCCCGGCACCGTCCGGTAAGCCGACAGTTGCAGTGGATTCAACTCTCATTGCCCCCAGGCCTGTCACCGCGCCAGGGGTAGATGCTCCCTGCCGTCCGACTGGCCGCAGGCATGACTTCCTTGGTATAGATAAGGCCGTATCTTCTGCCAGCCAGAGCATCGCCCGTTCGCTTGTCCACCGGCAGGAGCATTCCGTCATTCGTTCATCGCTGCCCGTCTCCGCCGTTGCGGCATCCAGTCATGAGCCGCTCGTGGCACGATCTTCCGTGCCGGCAACAGGAAAGACTGCATTGGGTTCACCAGCATTTGCCAAAAGTGCCCGCGACACCCAGAACATGACACCGAATACCCTTCACCGCGCCACTCATCGTGAAAGCAGTATAGAAGCACGCGGGGAAAGAAGCGGCCCAGCGGGATCTCAAGCCTCATCTTCAAAGCCAACGCTTGCACGGTCGCTCACAGTACAATCCGCGGCTGGGCGCGCCCTGGTCAGCGGCAAATCAGACCCGGGATCGGATGGCTCTTTGCCGTCCGGCCTGGCTCGACGCCCGGCAATGGCCGGGTCTCATCGTAGGGTCGATCTACAGCCCGGCTACCCGACTTTAATGCGCCGCCCGGTCATACCCGATTCAATGGCAGCGGCTCCGCATCCGCGAAGCACCCAGCCTGGACGACTGGAAGGGGGATCATGGCCTGTACGTTACCATAACATCTCCCTGGCCTCGCCCGAACCCCACGACCACATGCCCCCCCTCGCGGCGCCCCCCTCATCCGCTACAGGGGGAAGTGCGACCGTGACCCAATCCGATCCAGGTTCGACTGTACAAGTTTTTCCCGGGTCGAAAGTTCCCGCATTGCAGCGACATCCGGCATCCGAGCGGAGCGTGCTTCCGGATGTCCGTCTTTATCCTATGGCGCTTTCCGAACTGGCAAGATCCCCGTTTCCGATACCGGGTTTACTTTCC
>CAZYYR010000107.1:0-8091 GCA_964651465.1 uncultured Nitrosospira sp. | reverse complement strand
GCCGCGGCATTGCGCGGATTGATGAACTCCCGCTGGTTTTTTTCGCGCTGCTGCCGGTTGAGTTTTTCGAAATCAGCCTTCAACATCAGCACCTCGCCACGAACTTCCAGGAAGGACGGAATCCGGGCGGAACGGGCATCACCCCTCAATTGCAACGGAATGGACTGGAGGGTACGCAGATTCGCCGTCACATCCTCGCCGATATAACCGTCTCCGCGGGTGGCGCCGGTCCTGAAGCTGCCTCCTTCATAACAGAGACTGACAGCCAGTCCGTCAAACTTCGGCTCCACGGCGTACTCCACGCTGTCGACGCCCAGCGCCAGGCTCACGCGGTGGTCGAATGCCCGCACCTCGCCTTCATCGAACGCGTTACCCAGGGAAAGCATGGGTGTACGGTGAATAACTTTCGAAAATTCGTTGAGGGCTGCGGCACCGACACGCCGGGTGGGCGAATCCGGTGTGGCAAGGCCGGGGTAGCGCTGTTCCATTTCCTGCAGTTCACGGAACAGCCTGTCGTACTCTGCGTCCGGAATAGTCGGCGCATCGAGCACATAATAATTGTAATTGTGCAGTTCGATCGCGTCGCGCAATTCCTGTACGTGCCGTAAAACGGTGTCCCCATGCTCATTCACGCGAAGAGTCTCAGAGCGATTTCCCCTCCTGCCGGGATACCCCTCGCCAGCATCAAGGACTGGATGGCGCTCACCTGGTGCCTGATCTTGCGAATGCCGTCATCGTTCAGCGACACGCCATTATCGTCCACGATGGTCCCTCCAAGCGTGTCAGCGAAAGCCTCGGCCAGATGCATCATCTGCCCGAAAACCCTCTCGCCGTCAGCGATCCGCGGCACGTCCAGGAGAAATGTGACGCCATGGGTAGTGAGCGTTCGAATGCTGCCTGGAAGAAATGGAGAAGATTCATGGTTACCGAGTGAAAACAGGGGAATGTTGTTTTCATCACGATAATGGAACAGACCGTCAGTTCCCAGCTTGAACCCCGACGCCTCTGCCAGGACGTGGACCTTCGCGCCGGTAAATATGCTGCTATCCTTGCTGACGATGTTGATGCCGACCATCACATCCACTTCCGCGCAGAATTCGTCGAGCAGTACAGCGCGTCCGTAGGCCTCCTGCACATCCGGGCAGTCTGCAGCCGCGTTTACGCGTGCGGAAAAATTTTCAACCATATCGCGAAACTCGGACAGGCTGACTTCGCTGACCGGTCCCGCACGATCCGCCAATTGAAGGCATCCCCTCAGGTTGACATAGCCCCCCCTGCTACTTTGGTTCTCCGCCGTGATTTCATTCCAGAATGCATCTACATTTCTCTGACCCGTCCAGTATACCGGCTTGCCGAAGTCGAATTTCCGCTGCACTATCTCCGTCAGGCCGATATCGGCAATCAGCGTTTCGCTCCGGATATCGACGACATAGTCCACTCCATTCGTATCGGTACCTTGGCCGCGAACGCCACGGGACGGTATCGGCTTCTGCTCGGCTGTAACGTCCGGCAACCTGGATTCGGATTCCGTCCCGGTCTCCGCTTGTGCCCCGGCTTCCGCTTGTGCCCCGGTCTCCGTTTTCGCCCCGGGTTCGGCTTGCGTCCCGGGTTCCGGTTCCGCATTTTCCGGCAGAATATCCGGCTCCTCGTTATCCGGTTCCTCATCCGAAAAGGCCTGAGAATCATCCGTGGATGCCATGTCCAATCGCGGCTCGATCCGCTCGGTGTCTAGAGCCGATATATTCCCGCCAAGCAGCACGTCATCGTGCTGCGCTCCAAAGGCCTTCTCGACGCGCTGCCTGTATCGGCGCTGCTGCATCCAATTGAAGCAAACGACCCCCAGGATCACGAGTACGCCGATGGCGACCAGGCTGATCTGCAGTTCGCTCAAATTTTCCATGCTGTCAGGTCACCACGGCGGCATCGTTCATTCTGACGGCTTCTTCGATCTCTACGGCAACCACCCGGGAAACACCCCGTTCCTGCATGGTGATGCCTATCAGTTGCTGGGCCATCTCCATAGTAATCTTGTTGTGGCTGATGAACACGAACTGCGTCTGGGCTGACATTTTCTGCACCAGATTACAGAAGCGCTCGGTGTTGCTGTCATCCAGAGGTGCGTCGACTTCGTCCAGGAGGCAGAAAGGGGCCGGATTCAACTGAAACAGCGAGAATACGAACGCCAGCGCGGTGAGCGCCTTCTCGCCGCCCGACAGGAGATGAATGGAACTGGTTTTCTTGCCAGGAGGCTGGGCAGAAATCTGGATCCCTGCATCGAGAATTTCTTCACCTTTCAGGATCAATCTGGCCTGCCCGCCTCCGAACATGATCGGAAACATCTCTTCCAGATGCCGGTTCGCCTTATCGACCGTTTCCAGCAGGCGATCACGAGTTTCGCGATCTATCCGCCGAATGGCATTTCTGAGCGTCTCCGATGCCTCTTCGAGGTCCTGCGCCTGAGCATCCAGATAGGTTTTGCGCTCCCGGCAGGACTGCAGTTCGTCGAGCGCGCGAAGATTGACGGCACCCAGGCCGGCTATCTCCCGGTTCAGCCGATCGATCTCGCCCTGCAATGCCGACGGACGGGTCTTTCCCAGGGCGTCGTTCAGCTCCTCTTCGTTCTCCTCGGATCCTTTCAGTTGCTCGTCGAACCGGTTCTCGGCAATGCGCGCTTCCTGCTCCTTTAAACGCACATGGTTGATGGCGTCCCGCAAGGGCTGCAGCCTTTGCTCGGCAGCCATGCGCTCCTGTTCCATCTCGCGCAGTTCATGGGCTGCTTCGTCCAGCGAGGTGCGCAGTGTTGCAAGGTTCTGCTCCCGCTGTTCCCGCAGTATCAGCCGTTCATGCAATAGACTGTTCAGGTTCGTTTCATCGAACTGGCCCTGCTCGGATTCCATTTTGCGCAACTGGGCTTCGAGATCGACCACAGTCCGGTCGATGGCACGAATGGCGTTCTCCATCTCGATGATTTTACCGGTACAGGTTTTCTCATGGAATGCCGCTTCCTGCATTTCCCTGGAGGCGTCCTGCGCCAGCCGGCGCTGCGCGTTGAGAAACTGTTCCGCGGCTTCACGCGCCAGCTTCTCCTTCTCTGCCTGTTCCTTCAAAACCGTGACCCGGGCCCGGTACTCTGCCAGCTTTGCGACGGCCTCTTCCCTTCGCAACGCCTCGGTTTCGGCCTGCTGTGCTATCTCGGCCAGTTCCCCGTCGATTTGTCTGCGGCGCTGGCTGGTGCGCTCCGTCAATTGAGACAATTTCAAAGACTGCATTTGCAAGTCGTGGTGCAATTGCTGAAGTTCGCTGCCCTCATGGCGCAAATCCGATACGGAAGACCGCAGTTCATGGCATGATTCTTCCGCAGCTTCCAGCGCCGATTTCTCGATCGCAAGGCTTGCCTTCAGCATTTCCACTTCACTTCCGATCTGGGCTATCTCGCGTTGGCGCGCAAGCACTCCGTGCACTTGTGAATCGGCAGCGTAATAGGTCAAGCTGTGGCGTGTGACGATGTGTCCCTCGCGGGTCACCACCATTTCTCCGGCGACAAGTTTCGCCCGTTGCAAAAGGCCCGCAGACAGATCCTCGACTGCGAATACCCCGCTCAGCCAGTCATTCAGCACAACCCTTATTTCCTCAGTCTCGCATGCCAGATAGACCTGAAGAGGCATGAGGCCTTCCCTCGGCATCGTGTCGAATCGCCCATCCCGCGCTTCGTGCGCTGCCCCAGGCCCCTCCGCCGCTCCGGCTGGCTCGAACAGTGCGCATTTCCCGGGAGGAGGGGTTTCCGACCACTCAAGTGCGGTTGTCAACGCACCCAGCCGGATGCCGTTCAGCCGCTCACGCAGTACGGCTTCGAGCGCATCGTCCCATCCTTTCTCTACCTGAAGGCTGTGCCATAAGCGCGGCAGCGCCCCCAGCCGATGTCTGGCAAGCCATGCGCTCAGTCCCTCACTATTCTCGAGGCGATCCTGCAGCCGTTGCAAGGCATGCAGCCTCGCTTCCGCCTGTATGATCCGCTGTTCCTGGGATTGCGCCTTGCGCTCGAGCTCGCGTCTCGCCTCTTCTGCATCAAAAAGCAGGCTTTCGGTCTGCGCAAGCGTTTCCTGCTTGTGCTTCAATTCGCTTGAAATTGCGTCCGTCTGTCGGCAGAGCGCGGCGAGTTCTTCCGCATCCGGATCCGGCAAGGCGTCCTGTTCGGCCTGCAGCCGCGCCCGGCGCGACTCGAGCTGCTGGAGACTTTTCTCGGCATGGACGCGATGACTTTCTTCCAGCCGCCCAGCCTGGTCGAGCAATAGCAAGCTTTGCTGTGTTTCAGCCAATGCCTGCTGGCAGGAACGAAATGCGGCATCGGCAGATGGGAGCGTGTCATTTTCCATCGCCGCTTTTTTCTTGCCGGCTTCATGTGCAACGCGTGCGCATTCGTATTCCCGGCCCCATTGGGCCAGGCTGGCGGAAGCAGCTTCAGCCTGACTTGCGTTGTTTTCGAGCCGGCTCTTCGTTGCTGCGATCTGCTGCGCCATGCGCTGATAATTCTCTCGCACGTGGCGTATCTGCTGCTCGGTCTGCGCCACTTCCGCATTGACGGCGTACAAATCGCCCTGCGCCTCGTGCAGGCGATCACCAACCGCATAATGATGGGTGCGTTTCTCTTCCAGCTGTTTTTCCGCATGACGCAAGCCGGAATTTTCCGCATCGAGGGCCGTTTGCAGCGATTGAAGCTCTTTCTCCGCCAGGATGCGCTGCATGGCGGCCTCACGCTTGCGTGCATGCCACAGCAGGTGCTGCGTCCTCTGGAGCCGGACCTGCATCTCCCTGAAATCGCGCGCCACCGCCGCCTGCTGTTCCAGCCGCATCAGCTGTTTTTCCAGTTCCTGGCAAATATCGCTTACCCGGAGAAGATTTTCGCGCGTATCAGCCAGGCGCGATTCGGTCTCCCGGCGCCGTTCACGATATCGGGAAATACCGGCTGCCTCCTCCAGAAACACCCGCAACTCCTCAGGTTTCGCCTCGATGATGCGGGAGATCATCCCCTGCTCTATGATGGCGTAGCCGCGGCCGCCCACGCCCGTACCAAGAAAAATATCCGCAATATCCCTGCGGCGCACGTGAATGTTATTGATGTGATAAGTCGACTCGCCATCCCGCCGCAGGATGCGCTTGATGCATATCTCTGCATAGCTCGACCACTGTCCTGCTGCCTTTCCCAGGCTGTTGTCAAATGTCAGTTCCACGCTGGCCCGCCCGACCGGTTTGCGGTTCGCGGAGCCATTGAAGATCACATCCTGCATCGACTCCCCGCGCAGAGCCGATGCCCTCGATTCGCCCAGGACCCAGCGCACGGCGTCGATGATATTGGACTTTCCGCAGCCATTGGGACCCACGACTCCGACCAGATCGCCCGGCAAGGGGATCTCGGTGGGGTCGACAAAGGATTTGAATCCGGAGAGCCTGATATGGGAGAGGCGCAATTTATCGTTCGTAACCGTTATAATCCACTGTTCGAGGACAACCTTGAAGGAATGGCAGGGACTGTTCAGTCATACGGGAAAGACGTACGCAAGGCAATCCATTCTAACCGATTTGACCAGGATAAGAGAATGCCCAGCAGCCCTACAAAAAACCTGGAAATTTTTCCCAACCCGGCACCGGCGCGGGATTATCATATCCACATGGAAATTCCGGAGTTTACCTGTCTTTGTCCGAAAACCGGCCAGCCCGATTTTGCGACCCTGATGCTGGATTACATTCCCGACAGGAAATGCATCGAGCTGAAAAGCCTCAAGCTCTACATCTGGTCCTATCGCAATGACGAGGCTTTTCACGAGGCAGTGACCAACCGCATCGTCGACGATCTGGTCGCTGCGTTGAAGCCGCGATACCTGCGGCTCACCGCCAGATTCTACGTACGTGGAGGTATTTTCACCAACGTCGTCGTCGAACACCGTAAACGCGGGTGGAAATCCCTGCCGCCGGTGGAACTGGCCAGATTCGAGAGCCAGCCTGCGACGCGCGCCTGAATAGCTGAGTAACCGCGGGTAATCGCATCATCGCCGCGAACATGGGATCCGCTCCGGCCAGGCCACAGGCACGATCGAGGTGTTTGAATGGTCCCATGAGGTTGAATGGAACCCGGCAACCTGATTCCAGGCAGACCGGGATGCCATGATTCATGAACAAGAAGAAAAAAGAAGAAATAGAACGATGCCACCAGAACAATCGCCGTTACACCTGATCATCGGCCTGGCGCTGATGATACATTCCGCCGCTTACGCAGCCGTACCTGCCGACCAGCCTGCTTTTCAGCCGGATCAGCCAGCCGGGGAAAGCTGGACCGACGCTTCAGCTATTTCCATAGCTTCAATCCCGGCGGCGCCTGACAGCACGACCTCATCCATCGAAGTAAGGAACGCGCTGGCCGCGAATGACGTGAGCGCGGCACCCGCTGACCTGTGGGAGCGAATGCGCAACGGGTTTGCCATGCCCAAACTCGATAGCGAAGAGGTACACGCCCAGGAGGATTTGTATATCAGCCATCCGGCGTCGCTGCAGCTGATAGTCAAACGTGGCAGGCGCTACCTTTTCCATATCCTGGAAGAAGTGGAACGGCGCAACATGCCTGCGGAGATTGCGCTGCTCCCCTTTATCGAAAGTGCATTCAATCCCCGAGCCTATTCGAATCGGCATGCCTCGGGAATCTGGCAGATCATTCCAGCCACTGGCCTGAAATACGGTTTGAAACAGGACTGGTGGTACGACGGACGCAGGGATATCGTGGCTGCAACCCATGCCGCCCTGGATTATCTCCAGAACCTGTACCGCATCTTTGGCGACTGGCACCTTGTCCTGGCATCGTATAACTGGGGCCAGGGTGCTGTGGAACGCTCGCGCATGAGGAATCGTGACCGCGGGTTACCGGACGATTTTTACAGTATCGCCCTTCCCGCGGAGACGCAGAGCTATGTTCCCAAGCTGATCGCCATTCGGAACATCATCTCGCACCCGGAGATTTTCGGAATAGAGATCGAGTCCGTGCCCAACGAGCCCTATTTTGCGGAGGTCACTGCTACCCGGCCGATGGACGTAAGGCTGGCGGCAAGGCTGGCCGATATTTCGGTGGAGGAATTCAGGGCCCTGAATCCCGCTCACAAACGTCCGGTCATCAATATGAACGGAACCCGGACCCTGCTGTTTCCCGCGGCCAAGGTAAAAATCTTCGAAAAAAATCTAAGAAATCATGATCAACCGCTGGTTTCATGGCAACCCTATCGTGTTAAGGAAGGAGAAACCGTGGAAGATATCTCGGCACGCTACGGCATCAGTGCACACCGGTTGAAGGAAATCAATGACATCGCCGCCAGCGGTCCCGTGGCTGCGGGACAGCCTTTGCTCGTTCCCCGGATCGCCAATGCCGAGGGTACGGATATTCCAGCAACATTGCGGATGCCGGCGAATGGATTCATCTATTCCGTCAAGGAAGGCGATGCGTTACCGAGTATCGCCCGGCGCTATGGAATTACCGTAGCGCAGATCAAATCCTGGAACGGGAACAGCGAGCCGCTACGCATCGGCCAGAAACTGATACTCAGGTATCCCGTATCGCCCGGCATGCGCCTGCCTGCTTCCGAAGGGCCAATCGCAGACAAGACAAAACGGATGTAGTGACTGCCGGGCGCATGACTGCCCCCCTGCCCGATGCGACCTCGCGCCCCGCACGAGGGTGGCAGCGAAGCCCAAAGCCAGGAGCATGAGTGTGGGTGGTTCGGGAATCTCGATAATGCCGTTGGGGGGTGGAAGCTCGCCTTCGCCACCGTAGTCACCTCCGCCTCCCGGAGACCATCCGGGATTCCCTCCACCATTCCCGGGGCCAGGATTGCCACCGGGGCTGCCGCCGCCATTACCCGGATCAGGGGTATTGCCCGTTCCTCCGCCACCGTTATCGCCAGTGGAATGCTTGGGGTCCGATATTCTGTGCGCCATCGTACCGACCAGTTCTTTCCCTCCTGATACAGTCCATTCCGGCTCAGTCTGATTGTGGTTGCTTGTAGCAGGAGCGTCCTGCTCCGCCGTTTGATCTAAATCGATGCGGAATTAAGG
>CAZYYR010000106.1:0-8092 GCA_964651465.1 uncultured Nitrosospira sp. | reverse complement strand
TCGCATATGCCCTCAGCAATGCAGATCAGACCCACCTGATCGCCAAGCGCATCGGTGCTGCTTTCCTGATGGGTATCGCGATCACCGGAATGCACTACACGGGCATGGCTGCCGCGCATTTTCCGCCCGGTTCCATAAGTGGCGCAGCCAACGACATCGATTCGCAATGGCTTGCCACCACCATCATTCTGCTCACGCTCGCGATTCTGATCGTGACACTCATATTGTCGCGCTATGATGCGAGGACGAATTTTCTGGTCGGCTCGGTATCTCAGCTTAACGGCCAGATCGTCCGCCTTGCGACAGTCGATACATTGACGGGCCTCCCGAATCGCTGGACGCTCATGGAACGGATGGAATGCGCGATCGGCGTCGCCAGGGACCGGCGGAATATGTTTGCCATCCTGTTCATGGATCTCGATGGATTCAAACTCATCAACGACTCGCTGGGGCACTCGGCTGGCGATGAAATCCTGAAAGCATTCGCACACAGATTATTGCATTGCGTGCGCGGTGGCGACACCGTCGCACGGCTGGGCGGTGACGAATTCGTGGTACTGCTCGAAAACCTTGCATCTCAGGACGATGCCGCGGAAATGGCGGAAAGCGTGCTCAGCCGCATGCAGCAGGGTCTCTGGGCCGATAGCCAGCCTCTGCAGGTGATGCCGAGCATCGGAATCTCCCTGTTTCCGCAAGACGGCGAAACCGTCGAAACGCTGCTGAAGAACGCAGATGCCGCGATGTACGAGGCAAAGCGTGGCGGGCGCAGCACCTACCGTTTTTTCGAAGCGAGCATGAATGAGGCGGCCACCCGCACGCTACAGATACAGCATACCCTGCACGAAGCACTTGCTGCCGGCTACTTTTCCCTGTATTTCCAGCCAAAATTCCATGGGGCCAATGGCGAACTGATCGGCGCCGAGGCTCTGCTCCGCCTGCGCCATCCCGAGTTCGGACTTCTGCCGCCAATGGAGTTCATCCCGATCGCCGAACGCTCCGGGCAGATTGTTCAGATAGGCTACTGGGTCGTGCGTGAAACGTGCCGGCAGATACGCCGCTGGACGGAAAACGGCCTGCCGGCGATCAAGGTGGCAATCAATCTGTCACCGCGGCAATTGGAGAAATCGGACCTGGTCGCCACCATGCTGGATATCGTACGGTCGGAGCGGGTTCCGTGCGAACAGATCATGTTTGAAATCACCGAGACGGTGGCAATGCAGGATGCCCCCAAAACCATCGACATGATCCGCGAGTTTCAGGAAAACGGCTTCGAAATCGCCATCGACGATTTCGGGACCGGTTATTCGAGCCTTGCCTATTTGCAACGCTTCCGCGCCAAGCAGCTGAAGATAGACCGTTTCTTCACCAATGGCCTGGATGAGTATGGGCAGGAAGGCAGCGCCATCGTCGCCGCAATCATCAGGCTTGCCCATACGCTCGATATGGATGTGGTGGCCGAAGGCGTCGAAACCGATTCCCAGCTTGAGAAACTGAAGGGCATGATGTGCGACGAGATGCAGGGATTCCTGCTCGGCCAGCCTGTGACAGCGGAAGAACTCGGTGCGTTACTGCATCAGCACGCCAGCCGGAATCTGCTTACGTTCAAGCCACGCAAGGCTAGCGCATAGTGAACTTATCTTGATCGGTGCTGACACATAAGATGAAAAGCGAAAGGTAAATATGCCGGCCAGATTCGGCCGACAAAGCATCCAGGCTCAGGAGGGATCGCGCAAAGCATCGATTTTGCGCTTGAATTTTTTTGCTGGAGGCAATCATGCCAAAGTTCGTGACTATCGGATATGGAGATCAGGCAGGGTACGACCAGACTGAACCCACCGTACGGGACGCTGCCCATGTGCAGGATGACAGGCTGCGGCAGGCGGGAGCAATCATAGGCGTCGCCGGTGCGCCGGTGCAGGTGCGTAATCACAACTCGGCAGGTGTCGAGAAGACACATGGCCCGTTCATGTCTTCTCCTCTTCCTGTGGCCGGCTTTGCGGTAATCGATGCCGAAAGCCTGGACGAGGCAATTGAGAAAGTGTCTGGAGTCCCCTGCGCTGTCGCCCAGGGTGTCGTCGAGGTGTGGCCCCTCCGGGAGTAAGGCAGCGTCGCCTTACGTGAGGTTCTGCCTGGACGGCTCCGTTTCATAGCTCAAGAGAGGAGCTGCAACATTGGAGCCGGATGACTAAACTTTCAGCATGCCACGGAACCCCCTCGCGGCATAATATGACCGTGCGCCGTTGTGATACACGAAAACCTGGTCATAGCGGCGGTCACAGAAAAGTGCGCCGCCAAGCTTTCTGATTGCCTGGGGTGTTTTCACCCAGCTCGACGTTTTCGTGTCGAAGCGACCTTGCTTCTGTAGCTCCCTGTACTGCTCTTCCGTCAAGAGCTCGATGCCCATCGCTGTGGCCATCTCCATGGCGCTGTCAGCCGGCTTATGCTCCTTCCTGGACTCCAGAGCCTTGCGGTCGTAACAAAGACTTCTGCGACCTGCCGGACTCTCGGCGGAACAATCGACGAAAATGAATTCTCCCGTCTTTTCATCGTGACCCAACACATCCGGCTCACCGCCCGTTTTCTCCATCTGATCGAGAGAGCGCAGCTTGTCCGGCAAAGACTCCAGCCTTGCCTGCACCTCGGGCCACTCAATATCCTTGTGCCGGCCCATATTCTTTTCGAAACGCGCTTTCAACACGCCAAGCATTGTCTCGCGCTGCTTCGAATTCATGCTGCCTCCATTCCAATTTGTTACTCACACTCGACTGCTCTGGACGGACCCACGAGCCCTGTCAGGCGATCTGGCAATGGCTACACCGGATGCTTCCCCGTTCGAGCGCGGTCCAGCCGGATTGCTCATCATCAGTATCCTGGCATATCCACGTGCCCCTTGATCATGGGAAACACATGCGGCACTATGTCACGCACGAAGGCGGGCACGGCTATGCCGAGTGGCGGCTTGTGGCAAGTGATCTGCCGGATGTCAATGGATGGCCTTTGCTATTGTGGCTCCCAGGGATTGATGACAGCAAAGCCGATAGCTTCAAACGGGCCAGTATCTCGGGTGGCCACGATAAAACCATTGACCGCAGCTGTAGCAGCAATGTAGCCATCTTCCCTGCCAATTGCCTTACCCTTGGTTCTCGCGCTTGCCATCAATTCCGCATATATCCGCGACGCCTTCAGGTCGAATGCGAGAACGCGGCCTGTAAACACTGGCAAAACTTCCCGCTCCAACCGCTCCTGGTAGATGGTGCGGCGCTTGCCGGCAGGCATCGTTGCCAGGCCATAGCGCAGCTCAGCCACGGTTACTGCGGATAGATATAGCGTTTCAACCATCTGCGCGTCCATCCAGGCCAGCACATTGGGATTCGGCTCGATCCTCCACAACTCGGAAATAATGTTGGTATCCAGGACGATCACTCGAATCTCATCGGTTCGGCTGGTGTCTTGTCACGGAGCTGGTCGAAGTGCTCCACTTCACCGTCGGTCAGCCCACCGGCTTCCCGGGCGATAGACATTATTAGAGAACCGAGTTTCAGACGGCCCTCGGGCCTGGCAGCTTGTTCAAGAATGCTGCGAATTTCAGCTTCGGTGCTGCGGCCATGTATGGCGGCACGAACTCGAAGGGCCCGATGCACCTCTTCCGGGATATTACGAATCGTAACTGAGGCCATATCAACGTCTCTATGTGATTGAATTGCTATCAAATATACTGTATGCAATCATATCAATCAAGTGCTATCGAAAGAGAAATCTCAATTGATACGCCCGGACGTTGCCATTCGCGCCCAGACGAATATACAAAAAAGCCCGCAACTAGCAGGCTTGGAAGGAATTTTATTTCGAGAACGCCGTAGATTTGGACGTGCTAGATTTTCGCGAGCTGGTGTAACTCCGGCATCAGCTCGACGTCCCCGACCCCAGTGTCGTCGAGATAGACCCTGTATAGACCAAGCGTGGCAGCATACAGGCGTCCTCGCTCGGCATCTGCCGGGGCGGGCGGCAGCGCCACGGTCATGCCAGCGGAAAGGGCCGCGAGGGCGGTGTCGCCAGCGTGAGCAGGTTGCCGTCAGGATCACGCACCTGCGCCAGTGTCGAGTAGTCTCCCTGGATGTCGTCACCTAGCATGATCCCCAGGCCCCGCAGCCTGCGGCGCTCGGCTGCGAGATCGTTGACGTAAAGGAACATTACGCCCCTGCCAGCGATCTCGTCGCTACTTGAAAGCATCAACCCGCCCTGGTCGAAGAGCTCCCACTGCACCAGCGTGTCCATCGGCCGGTTGTCCGGTCCACGAGCGAGCAGCTTCGTATACCAGTCTTCGGCCGCCGCAAGATCCGCGGCAAGCAATACGGTGTAGATTTTCTGCAGGTTCATTTGTTCTCTCCGGGCCGGGCTCGATATGAACGCCTGCTCAACGTTGCCGTGACAGGTATCCATGGTCATGGATCAGCCCTGCGGCGGCTTCCAGCCGGCCGAAGGAATGGTGTTGATCATCCATGGCACGCCGAATCTGTCGACCAACGAGCCGAAGCCGGGCGACCAGAAGGTCTCGCCGAACGGCATGACCGCCTTGCCGCCTTCAGACAACTGATCGAACCAGCGCTGGCCCTCGGTCTTGTCCTCGGTGTGCAGGGTGACGTCGAAACCGTTCTTGGGCTTGTCGATACCGGGGGCCCATCCGACGTCCATGTCAGCGCCCATCAGCGCCTGGCCGTCGACCTCTAGCCAGCAATGCATCAGCCAGGCCTTGTGCTTCTCGTCGGTGATGGGCATATCCGGAGGCGCATCGCCATAGGGGATGGCTGCAGTGATCTTTCCGCCCAGTACCTTGGCGTAGAACTCGAATGCTTCGCGGCATTGGCCACGAAAGCTCAGGCTGGTTACGATTTTCATAGTCGGTTCCTTTCGTATGGGGGTTTTCGGGGTTCCAGGCACGTCAGACGAGATTGAGTACAGGGGGCACCGAAGCGGTCGGCAACCCAGGCGAAGCGTTTGCTGAAGCCGTAATCGTCCCCTTGGGCGAGATGGTGACGTACATCACGTCACGGCCTGTAACTTTGTAGGAGTTTCCCCCGGTTTAAGGGCGGGCTTTGAGGGCAGTGTCGGTCAGCATCTCCATCTTCCCTTCAGACGAGTCTTTTACCGTCAACGGTGCGAAGACTAAAAGAATGCTCCGAAGCTCGCAGAAATACCAGACTTTCTGGCTATTTTTTTACCGTCACGACTAAAAGTCGTGAAGGTGAAGGTTTTGACATGGATCGAGCCAAACCCGATATCGCCAGGAGCATCGGTAATGATCGATACAGGACGCGATAGCGATAAACGACGGGTTCTTATCATTATAAACAGACACCTGCAATCTAGAATCCGGCCAGGTGTCCGAACAGCCGCGCGACCGCCTCGGCACCTGGATCGGCATGCCCTACCAAATGCCTGGCACTGACATAGGATGCGCGGCCCGCATTTGCTTTGCTCATGTGGGCGGTGCGATCGGCACCTGCACGCGCGGCTTTTGCCGCGTCAGGCAGGCTCTCTTCCAGGGCATCGAGGGCCGGCGCAAGGGCATCGACCATGGTGCGGTCACCCGGACGTGCCCCACCGATCTCCTGCATTCTCCGCAACCCGGCCTGCAACGCTTCGCGCATCGGCAAGCCGCTCGAGGCAGCGTCGCCTGCTGCGGTGAAGAAGATTCCGAGAAGCACGCCGAACGAGCCTCCCATGGTTTGGGAAAGCTCCAGGCCGATGGCACGATAGAGCTGGGTAGGGTCGGCAAGCGGCAATCGGTCCATGGCGCTGATCAGGGCGCGTGCCGCGCCGGCCAGCGTGCTGCCGGTGTCGCCATCGCCCGACTTCGCGTCGAGCGCGTTGAGGTCGTTCTCGGCGGCGATCAGAACCTCGCAGCACCTGGTCAGGAGCTCCCTGGTCGGCTTGTGCATCGAGGGCATCGGAACGACAGGCGTCAGGCCATCCGGAAGCGCCTGAATCGCGACCTGGCCCAGCCGGGAGAGCCGCGGCCATGCCGCCAGCGGCGTGTGCTGCTCAAGCAGGGCGATCTCGTCATCGTCGGCAGGATAGACCGAAATCGAGAAGCCATGCATGTCGATCGATGTCATCATGGCCGCCGGCCCGATGACGTGGGTGATCCGCTCGCCAATCGCCGACCGCCGGATTTCGTTAAGGATAATCGACATTTCGATGGCCGACGTGCCGCCGAGATTGTTGACCATGGTGACATGCGGCTTTTCTTCCATTGAAGCCGACAGGCGCTCGACCATGGCAGCGACAGCTTCGCTCGCGCCCTTGAACTCGACCTGCTCTACCCCGGCTTCACCGTGGATGCCGAGCCCAAGCTCGGCCATGCCGGGCGGAATGCGATCCTCCTTTGGCGAACCCGGGATGGTGCAGGTGCTCAGCGACATGCCGATGCTTTTTGTCTTCGACACGACCTGGCGCGCAGCCGCGGCGACGCGCGCCAGGTCGGCGCCATTCTCGGCCAGCGCGCCGGCGATCTTGTGCACGAAAAGCGTGCCTGCGATGCCGCGGGCCTGGGGCAAGCCGGGCAATGCCACATCATCGTCGACGATGACGATCTGGACATTCAAGCCGGACTGGCGGGCGCGTTCGGCCGCCAGCCCAAAATTCAACCGGTCGCCGGTATAATTCTTAACGATGAGCAGGCAGCCCGGCGGTCCCGTCACGGCAAGGATGCCTGCCAGTACCGCGTCGACTGCCGGCGAGGCAAAGATGTCGCCGCACACCGCAGCCGTCAGCATTCCTTCCCCGACGAAACCCGCGTGTGCCGGTTCATGGCCCGATCCGCCACCCGAGATCAACGCGACCCTGGACTTGTCCCAGTCGTTGCGCAAGACGACTCGTATGTGCGGATAGCCATCCAGCCGCGCCAGCCTGCCGCCAGACGCCGCGACCAGACCATCGATGGCTTCGGTGACGATGTTTTCCCTGGTGTTGACGAACTGGGCCATGTTTTCTCCTACCTGATCCTTTGGCTGTCGGCGTCAAGGAAGAACGGCTTCACAGGTTCGATCTTCACGATGCTTCCGCTTTTCAGCGTGGCATGGGGGTTCCACGGCGGCGTCCTTCGTGCTTCAGGCGGTTCGCCCGCTCATCAGTGACTTAGACCAGCAACTGCATTGATTGCCTTCTTCAGATGTCCATTGGATCGAAAAACTTGCTCCGCGCAGCAAGGCAGCAACGAATTGCTCCGTTCATCACGCAGCGCTATTTCGTTTATTGCGTTTTTCGGTTATTTCGAATATCCTGCATATTGAAATTGCTTTACAGCTTAGGAGTTAGCCATGACCGCCTCTGCCCAAACCAAGATGACGCTACCGGCCGAACGGGAAGTTCAGGCGGCCGTGCAAGGTCAACGTACCTTGGCGGCCTATCTGGCCACCCGCTTCGAAACACAGCGCATCCAAATCTTCGATGAGCAGAACCAAGCCCATCAGGTGGAGTTGCCCACCTCTGCGCTACGCCTGCTCGTTGATATTTTAGCTGAATTGGCCGATGGCAATGCTGTGAAAGTCGTACCTGTCCATGCAGAACTGACGACCCAAGAGGCCGCAGACATGCTCACCGTTTCTCGCCCTCACCTAGTCAAACTATTAGAGGATGGCGTGCTGCCGTTCTATCGAACGGGGAAACACCGCCGAGTAAGGTTCGCGGACCTGATGCAGTACAAGGATGCACGCGACCGCGCTAGCGAAGAGGTCATGACCGAACTCGCCCGCCAGGCTTAGGAATTAGGCATGGGGTACGAATGAGGCACTCTCCCTTCACTGCCATCTTCGATGCTTGCGTTCTCTATCCCGCGCCGCTACACGATTTTCTGATGTGGTTAGGCTTGTCGGGACGCTTCCGGGCTCGCTGGAGTAGAGATATTCATGAAGAGTGGAAACGCAATGTACTGCTCAACCGGCCAGATCTGACACGTGAGCAGTTGGATCGCACTTCCAATCTGCCAGTGGAAGGCGTGGCCGAAAGAGGAGTTTGGCAGTGCAAGCGCTATTCACAAATACTTCCTGCCATGGGAGGCGGCCGGCGTTTTTCTGACGCTGTGGTGCGCCGG
>CAZYYR010000105.1:0-8100 GCA_964651465.1 uncultured Nitrosospira sp. | reverse complement strand
GGCGAAATAGATGAAGGCGCAGGGTTCCAGTCCGATAACTGGGCAGCACTCATTCCCGGGGAACTGAAAAGGATGAATTATGCCGCATAATCCAGCCCGGCTGCATCTCCATCCTTCCTCTGGTCCGTTAATCCATCGCCCGAGCCCGCACTCAATCTTTTTCAATCCGATGAGAATGCACCGATGGCGGAACGCAGCGCACCGATCAATGTCAGCGCCCATATCAGCAGGGCAAGCCAGCCCCAGCAGTGCGGAATGACGGCCAGGAACTCGTGACCGGCGACTTTCGTCAGGGCAAGCGTGCAGGCTGTGTACATTCCCATCGGGAAAACCCTGCTCCACGCGGGCGGATCATAAACGCGATATGGCCTGCCCAACGCCAGCCTGGACCATGGAAAAACCTTGATCCACTGGGGAACTGGACCGGCAGGGCCGACGCGGGCGAATTTGCGGATATCCATCACCACCTGGTAGGGAATCCACAACGTGCCGATCAGCCATGCAAATTCAGTCATCCACAGCACGGTCTCACGCACGCCGTTCCATTGGCAGGCAGGCAAATGCATGGCGAAATCCACACCCGCCAGGGTAATGATTGCCGCAGCCCCCATGCAGATCCAGTAAGGCGCCTCCCACTCTGCGGGTTCGAATCGCCGGAAAAACAGGCAATAGGCTATCAACGGGATAATAACCAGGTACAGGATGAATCCGAGTACCCAGAATGCGCCCGCTGCGAAATAAACATAGCCGGGCAATGCCGGGATTGCCTCAAGCAGATGAATCGCATGCAAGGCAACCGAGACGGTGCCAACTACAACCAGCAGCGTTGCGCCATTCACAATGTCGTGTATCGGTTTCGAGCGCGCGGAGGCGAGATTGACGCCGATGGAATAAACACATACGAACCAGCCAGACAGCGCCACGAGCCAAAGCGAAATTGCCAGTCCGGTTGCGTGCTGAAAGATGAGCAGCTGCATGCCGACCGTATTGGTTCCCACCACGAACGTCAGGAACAGCCAGGCGCGCCGCAGGGTCAGAAGATCCGCCATTAAATCCGGCAGGAAAAATGCTGTCCGTGCAATGAGGACGATGCACAAGCCCAGATAGAATACCAGGTTCAGTATGAAAAGCCCCTTCGCTATGAGGGGGAAATCCATCGCTTCAAAAGCAATGGAGACGATGCCGGTTGCCATGACCATTGCGAAATAGGCGGGATGAAAATTCTTTATGCCGTTACTTATGATGATCCGGTATCGGCTCATGCGGGAAAAATATCAGGGTTTCCTCGAAAGCAGCAGCAACAGCATCGGCACGCCCAGCAGGGCGGTCAATACCCCTACGGGCAACTGCTGAGGCGCCCACAGGGTGCGCGCCAGCGTATCGGCCACGGTAAGAAAGCTGCCGCCCAGCAGCACGGACAGCGGCAGCAGCCAGCGGAAATCGCTGATCCCCAGCAGTCGGACCGCATGCGGCACGATCAGGCCGACGAAACCGATCGCGCCTGCCAGCATCAGGGCAGCCACTGTCGCCATCGAGGCGCAGGCATAAATACCCACCTGCAACGGCAGGACAGCCACGCCGAGCGTTTTCGCCTTCATCTGACCCAGGCTCAGGACATTGAGGCTGCCGGAAAAAAGCATGCTCGCTGCCGCGACGAACATGAGCGTCATCCACGCGGGCAGCAATCCCTCGGCGCGAGAAACATCACCCATCAGCCAGAACAGCATCCCCTTCACATTACTGGCGGGTGCAAGCGTCAGGATCAGGGTAGTCAGTGCAGTGCACCCGGCGGATAGTACGACGCCGGTCAGAAGCAACCGGTAGAGATTCCAGTTTCCTGTGCGGAAGCTCAAGCCGAATACGATTGCAATTGCCGCCAGCGCACCTGCCAGCGAGGTCAGGTTGGTCAATAGCAGGCCCCAGCCCAGCAGCATCGCGAGCAGGGCGCCGACCGCCGCCCCGCCCGATACCCCCAGGATATAGGGATCGGCCAGCGGATTGCGCAATAAAACCTGGAGCAGGAGACCCGCCGTAGCCAGCAGGCCGCCGCAGGCGAACGCCGCCAGCACTCGCGGCAAGCGGAGATGCCAGACGATCTGGTGAAAAACATCGTTCGCGGAGGGCAGCAGGGCCGCAGCAACACCGACAGCCGGAATATCGACGCTGCCGAACAGGAGCCCGGAAAAAAGGCTGGCGGCCGAGAGCAATAGGAAAAAGACCAGAAGCGGAAATCCCCTGCCCGTACTTCCCGGCATACTCATCCCGTCGTCAGGACGCGTATTTTCGCATCGATGCAATCCGGGAGATCATCGCAGGCTGATGATGGGCCATCCATTTTTTTCTGCATGGGCCCTGAGCGTCGCATCAGGGTCCACCGCGACGGGGTGGGTAACCTTCTGGAGCAGCGGCAGGTCGTTCAACGAATCGCTATAAAACCAGCTTTGCAGAAACGACAGCCAGGTCAGGTTGTGCTCATCGAGCCAGTTCTCCAGCCGTGTGATCTTGCCTTCCCTGAAGCAGGGCACACCCGAGACCCGACCCGTGAATTTCCCGTCCTTCCGTTCCGGCTCGGTAGCGATGAGATGGTCTACCGCCAGTGCCTGCGCGATCGGTCCGGTCACAAAGCTGTTGGTGGCCGTGATGATGACGCACAGGTCGCCGCCGAGCCTGTGCCGGTTGACCAGGTCCCGCGCACCAGGCGCAATGATGGGCAGAATTCTCTGTTCCATGAATTCGCGATGCCAGGCATCCAGCTGGCTTCGGGGGTGGCGTGACAGGGGTTTCAACTGGAAATCCAGAAACTCGTGTATATCGAGCGTGCCATCCTTGTACTGCTCGTAGAATTCCACGTTGCGGGCTTCATACACTTCACGGTCGACCACCTGGTGCCCGATCAGGTGTTGCGCCCACTGAAAGTCGCTGTCACCAGCCAGCAAGGTATTGTCGAGGTCGAACAGGGCCAGATTCATGGCACCGCCTGCAATAATTCACGTACGAGCGGTATCGTAACCTTGCGCTGGCTGGCCAGCGAGTAGCTGTCCAGCGCATCGACCGTGGCCATCAGGGCGGGCAGGTCGCGCTGCTCGTGCCGGATGAGGTAATCGCACACCTCCTGCGGGAGATCGAGGCCGCGGCCCGTTGCATGACTTTTCATGGCTTCTACCTTTTCCTCGTCAGTCAGTTCGTGAACCTGATATACCAACCCCCAGCCCAGACGCGTCACCAGGTCCTCGCGCAGCTTCAATCGCGCCGGCGCAACCGGGCCGCTTACCAGCAGGAAGGCGTGGTCGTCGTCGCGCAAGCGGTTATAGAGATTGAACAAACCGATCTGCGCACGCGGGCCGAGACGGTCCACGTCGTCCACCATGACACAGTCGGCTTCGCGGCTGCGGGTTCCGAAGCGCGTTTTTCCTTCACACGAAAAGTAAATCGCCTTCTTTCCGTTGTCCGTGCAGGTTCTCCCGGCGGCCTGCAGCAGATGGGTTTTGCCGCAACCGGCGCCTCCCCATAGATACACGAAACGCTCTTTTTCCCCTCCTGCGAGAATATTGCCCAGAGTCTGCAGCAGCTCGGAATTGCGTCCCGGCACGAAATTGGCCAAGGAGGCGGGCGACTGCTGCGCGATATCCAGCGGCAACTGCTTCATGGATTGCAGGGGGCGATCATCCGGATCATGCAGCGTACAGGATGCCGACTGGCAGATTGATACAAATCTGATGCTTGATATGAATCTGATGCATAAGGCGACATCAAAATGGCCCAATGTGTGGATGTTACCGACCAGGGGATGCTGTCCGAAACGTGCTCCCTGCTCATTTGCGGTAAAATCGCGGCTTCCGAAAACTTCACTCTATCTGTAACAAGGCGATAATTCAACTTGACCTCATCCAGACAGGAAGACCAGACCCCTGCTTCGCTTTCCTACGGAGATGCAGGCGTGGATATCGATGCAGGCAACCGGCTGGTGGAAAACATCAAGCCTCATGCCGCGTCCACCATGCGCCCGGAGGTGCTCGCCGGCATAGGCGGTTTCGGTGCACTCTTCGAAATTTCGAAAAAATACCGCAACCCCGTGCTGGTGGCGGGTACCGATGGGGTGGGAACCAAGCTGAAACTCGCCTTCCAGTCCGGCCGACATGACACCATCGGCATCGACCTGGTCGCAATGAGTGTCAACGACATCCTGGTCCAGGGGGCGGAACCGGTCTTCTTCCTGGATTATTTCGCCTGCGGCCAATTGAATGTGGACACTGCCACAGAGGTCGTGAAAGGCATAGCGGCGGGTTGCCGGCAGGCGGGCTGCGCCCTGATCGGAGGTGAAACTGCAGAGATGCCGGGCATGTACCCGCAGGGCGAGTACGATCTTGCGGGCTTCGCCATAGGCCTGGTGGAAAAGGATCGCATCATCACGGGACTGGACATCGGCGAAGGCGACTTGGTGCTGGGGCTTGCCTCCAGCGGCGCACATTCCAATGGCTATTCGCTGATCCGCAAGATCATCGAAAAAAACAGCCCGGACTTGTCGGCCGATTTCCATGGTCAGGCGTTGATCGATGTAATCATGGCGCCGACCCGCATTTACGTAAAACCGGTGCTTGAAGTGATGAAGCATGTGCCGGTGAAAGGCATGGCCCATATCACCGGCGGAGGGTTGGTGGAAAATCTGCCCCGTATCCTGCCGCGCAATGTCACGGCGGAACTGAAAAAAGATTTCTGGGACATGCCCCCGCTTTTTCCCTGGCTGCGACAGCAAGGCGGGATAGCTGAAAGCGAAATGTACCGGGTGTTCAATTGCGGCATCGGCATGGCGCTCGTGGTGGGGCCGGAGCACGCCGACTCCGCAATGCAATTACTGAGGTCGGCAGGCGAAACCGTCTGGCACATCGGCGGGATCCGGCGGCGCCAGGCGGAAGAAGCGCAAACGGTCATCGAATGATCGGCATGGCGCCCGGCTCCCCGCTTCCGCCACGATGAAGTCCGTTGTCATACTCATTTCCGGCCGCGGCAGCAACATGCAGGCGCTCATCGATGCGAAGCTTCCCGGCAGCATTGCCGCTGTCATCAGCAACAGACCGGATGCACTGGGACTGGCGATAGCGAAAAAACACGGTCTTGAAACCAGAACGTTGGATCAGCGGTCTTATTCCGGACGCGAAGCATTTGATTCGGCGCTGGCCCAGACAATCGATGCCTACCAGCCGGACTTGGTCGCGCTGGCGGGCTTCATGCGCATCCTGGGAGAGAATTTCGTCAACCGGTATGCGGGCAGGCTGATGAATGTGCATCCCTCGCTGCTGCCAGCATTTCCCGGCCTGCATACGCATCGCCAGGCATTGCAGGAAGGGGTAAAGATACATGGCTGCACGGTACATTTTGTCACCTCGCAACTCGACCGCGGCCCAATCATCATTCAGGCGGCAATCCAGGTATTGCCGGGCGATACCGAAGAAAGACTGGCAGCCAGAGTGCTGCAACAGGAGCATCGCATCTATCCTGAAGCCGTGCGATGGTTTATGGAGGGCCGGCTGAGGCTCGGCGATAATGGCGTGGAAGTCAGCCAGGCCGGTTTCGAGAACTCAATTTTATATTCACCGGAATTATGCAGATAAAAGGATTATCTCTCGCCCTGATCTGGGGACTGGGCTTTTTTGCCCCACCCGTTTTTTCCAGCTGCAGCGGTTGCGCCGCGGGGACGCCCTCGCGCATCGACATCAGCTATTCGGTCACATCCGGCGGCCTAGAGGCGGAAATGAAAGACACTCTGGAAATCAGCCAGGAAAGTGGCGCCCGCCGCTATGCGATCTCGAGTGAAGGCAAAGCCAAAGGCCTGCTGGCGCTGACACAGCCGGACAGTGTGATGCGTGACAGCAACGGCACCATAACGGCACAGGGCGGATTACGTCCCGAGCGGTTCTCGGATAAGCACGGTGACCGGATACCGAAGATCGCCATATTCGACTGGAGTAAAAAATTACTGGTCCTTCAGCACAAGCGGGGTGAAGAGCAGAAAACGCTGCCTGCCGATACGCTGGACAGGCTCAGCATGCTCTACAGCTTCATGTTCTCCCCGGCGCCAGACAAGATGGTCACACTGCACGAAACCGACGGACGCCGTCTCGAGCCGGCGCGTTATGCTGTCGGCAAGGAAACGCTGGATACGCCCATGGGCAGACTGGAAACCGTTGTGCTGACAAAACAGCTGGACAGGGAAGGCGATCGCGACAAGAAAATCTGGCTCTCGGTTGACCACCACATGCTTCCAGTCCGTGTCGTCTCCACCGAAAAAATCGGTATCGTGACGGACCAGATGGTCAGAAACATAAACTACGCGGACAAGACGGCAGGCAGCTTCATGGAGGGCCGCCTGCAATAACCTCTGGAAGCGCTGGCAGAGGGCGACACATTCCCTTCAGCGCTGCCGTACATGCGGAATTCGATGCATTTCTTCCATCACTGCCTGACGGACATTCGATGCGTCTCACCCCTGCCCATCTGGATATGGCCACCGCTGCGCTGCGCGCCGTGTTGCCGCTGAAGCATCCCGCCGATTCCACATTGCGCAATTTCTTTCGCGAAAATCCGAAACTCGGTGCGGGCGATCGCATGTTTGCCGCCGAGTCAGTGTTCGGTGTTCTGCGTCATCGATCCTTTCTCGAAAGCTTGCCTGGGGTCGCCACGCCTCGCGCGTTGCTGCTCGGCTACCTGGCCAGATTTCATGGAATGAACCTGCGCGAACTCACCCCGTTCATCAGCGAAGCGGAAGCGAAGCGGCTGGCGGAAATCAAGGCCGTATCGGACCAGGCACAGCCGCTCGCCATCCAGGCCGAATTTCCGGAGTGGCTGGTGGAGAAGCTGCACGCTGTCATGGACGACAGCGGGATTCTCGATCTCGGACGCTCGCTGCAAGACCCTGCGCCCCTGGACCTGCGCATCAATACGCTCCTTGCATCCCGAGATGAGATTCTCGCGCGGTTGCGCCATGACGGCATCGAAGGCCGCGCCACGCCTTATTCCCCGATCGGCATCCGCCTCGCAGGCAAACCCGCCATCAATCGCCACGAACTGTTCATTTCCGGAAAGGTGGAAGTCCAGGACGAAAGCAGTCAACTGCCGGGCTACCTGCTGGCGCCAAAACGGCGCGACATGGTGGTCGACTTCTGTGCGGGGGCTGGCGGCAAGTCGCTGATGCTGGGGGCACTGATGCGCTCGCAGGGCCGCATCTATGCTTTCGATACCTCCGAAAAGCGATTGAATAATCTCAAGCCCCGCCTCAAGCGCTCCGGCTTGTCCAATCTCCATCCACAGCTCATCGCCGGTGAAAACGATATCAGGGTAAAACGGCTGGCCGGCAAGATCGACCGGGTGCTGGTGGATGCGCCATGCAGTGGTCTGGGAACACTGCGCCGCAATCCTGATCTGAGGTGGCGGCAATCCCCGCAAAGCATAGAGGAGCTCAAGCGCAAGCAGGCAGCCATACTGTCCGCGGCGGCGGGTCTGGTCAAAGGGGGTGGCAGACTCGTCTACGCCACGTGCAGTTTTCTACCGGAGGAGAACCAGGGCATTGTCGAAGCCTTTCTTGAGAGACACCCCCGCTTCGCTCCGCTGAATGCCGCTGAACTGCTGGCGCAACAGAAAATTCCGCTCGACACAGGCATGTTCCTGCAACTGTCGCCGCGCCTGCATCATACGGACGGATTTTTTGCTGCCGTGCTGGAAGCGGCAAAGGACGGGAAATGAATCCGGCAATCTGCAGGCCTGTGGTGTCCGCTGTAGTATTCCGCTGTCTTGTCAGCTGCCTGGCCATGCTTTTGACGGCCTCTGCGGCAGCGTTCGAGCCGTCCTCGAGCCCTGTCCGCGACGACAGCAAAGTCGCCGTTCTGCCCGCCACCGGCACCATCGAGGTCGCCTTTACGCCCGGTGACGACGCCGGTGGGCTCATTGCCGGCGCCATCGGAAAGGCAAAGCGCCAGATATTGGTGCAGGCGTTCAGTTTTACCCATCGCCAGATTGCCGACGCGCTGATCGCAGCGGGACGGCGGGGTGTGGACGTAAAAGTGATTGCCGACCCGGATCAGGCAGACCGTATTCCCACCAGTGTGA
>CAZYYR010000104.1:0-8139 GCA_964651465.1 uncultured Nitrosospira sp. | reverse complement strand
AAGGGACGCGCTGATGACTGCGTCATGGCCTGAGAGAAGAGGCGCAAGCGCTTCATCCTGGTTCACGTCCGCCGCCTCCAGGCGAAGCCCGGGGCCCGCTTCCACTTTGGAAACGTCGCGTGCGATGCCGGTCACGGCATGTCCGCGCCGGAGCAGTTCCGCGGCCAGGCGGGAACCGACGCGGCCGGTCACTCCTGTCAATGCAACTTTCATATGTCCTCCTCAAGGGGAAAGAATACTTCGCCGCACACGGTGACGGTTCCACCTCTGCGATCGGCTCTCCGGAGCTGCCGGGGTCTGGCGGGACACACCTAACGAGGCATATTCCGGGAAAGGTAGGCGCCGATGTCCGCCAGCTCCGGGTCGCTGATCTCGGTCTTGCGGAAGAACGGCATGACGGATATGCCCCTGCGTACAAACACCTGTACCATCGCCGGCATCAGGTCGGTGCGGTCCGCAAGAACATCAGGCACCGCCCCCTCATAGCGCTCCGCCAGCGCTTGCGTGCCGGGGTTTCCCGGTCCCCGGCCATGACAGGTCTCGCACCAGTACTGGTAGAGCTTTTCGCCTCGCTGAATCTGGTCGGTCACGGGACCGCTGTCCTGTGCAGCCCCCGCGCATGGCAGGATAGCGGAAAAGAGGATCCCTGCTAGAAAGGCACGCTTCATCATTTGCGCTCCCGATAGCGTTTCGGCCAGATTCCGGCACGGCCCGGCGCAATGATGCCCTCCGGGTCGACCGCATCCTTGAGGCGGTTCTGGAACCGCAGCAGGATGTTGTCGTTGAACGAGTACGTGCTGGCCACGATATCCTGGAACACCGGCGCGGTGCGGTACTCCGTCCAGCCCTGATCCGCGCCCACCTTCACCAGCTGGTTGAAGGTTTCGAGCGATTTGCGGTTAACGTCCTTGTCGGAGCGGGAAATGAAAAACGGGAACAGATAGACATAGGTGCGATACTGCCAGGTCTGGGGCACATTGGTGGGCGCGATCGGTGCCGTCGTCAGATTCATCTCTTTCGCCGCTTTCGAAAACACTTCATGAGCCCGGATAAAAGCTTCCCCGCTGCGCGGGACGATGGGCGAGAACCAGACATGTCCATCCCCGGGCTGCGGCATCGCCTTGGAACGTGCGCCGATGGAGAAGATGGACATATCCGGTATGCCGAGGGCCACCTTGTGGCGCACCTTTTCCCTGGCAACCGCGCTCATGGGCTGCGCATAAGACTCCAGTTCCACGAATTGCACGCCTTTTATCGGAGCGAACACCTCCTTTGCGTGCTCCCAGTTCGCATAGACCGTCTTCCTCGGGCCGTAAAAGTTGAGAGTCACATTCCAGTATTCGAGGCCATGGCGGGCAGCATAATCCTCATACTCCCGGACCGTGGCGCCTCCCGGCTGGCCGTTGAGCTTCATCAGCTCAGGTGTCGGCTTGTACGCCTCCGGCTCCCACATCAGGCACAGGGAATCCATCGGACAGCAGTAGCGTGGATGGCCGACCAGGCCCTGGTCCTCCAGCCGGTTGACCCCGTCGATCAGGGGAATCAGGTCACGGTAGCGGGGAACCTTTACCATGCAGGCAAGGAAGTGATCCGGTTGCGGCATCATCCAGAAGCCCATCTTGGTGACGATGCCGAAGTTGGACTGGGCAAACAGGCCGTCCACGTAAGCGCCGAAGCCGTACTTGTTTTCCCCCCATGTCCGGGCACCGGGAACGGCCGCCATGCCGGTGCGCATGATTTCACCGTCGGGCAGGACGACTTCCATCCCGCAATGGGAGCCGAAGTGGTCGCGGTAATTCTGCCAGGTATAGCCCACACCGTGATCGAGCGCGTTTCCCAGCGGGCTCCCCCAGCCGGGATCGGGTACGTCCAGCATCAGCTTGAGGCCGCGTTCCTGGATGTGGTTGTAAAGGTCGAAATACGAGACGCCTGGCTCCACGATACAGAAATTGCGCTTGTCATCGACCTCGATGACCTTGTTCATGCGCTTGAGATCGACGATGACGCTGCCGGTCATGTTCGGGGCGGAGCCGCCATACCCAAGGTTTTTGCCGGTAGAGATGGGAAACAGCGGCAGCCTGTATTTCCCCGCGGCGCGAACGATGGCCTGTACCTGCTCGACCGTGACCGGGGCCACCGCTGCGGACGGAATGAGCTCTCCCGGTTCATCCCAGACCGGGGAATAAGCATCGCGGTACAAAGCTACATCTTCATCGCTGCTGAATACCCCCTCGTCGCCTACGATCCTGCGGAACTCGTTGAGCGCTGAACGGACATTCTCTGGACTGACATCTTTTGGAAGCTTCATCCCGTCATCCTTCTCGAATATATTCAGGGGAGCAAAGGAGCAAAAGCGCCGCGCGGCGCAATGATCCAGGAATGCAATGGCGCTGTCTGCCGGAATTCAGGCGATCCAGGAGATACGAGGGATACGGGGGGCGTCGTGAACATCGCCGTGGTTGCCGTGCCTGCCGTGCGGGGACAGGAGGCGAGCGCCTCGGCCACGCACGAGCCGAATTCCGGCCGCGCGGCTGCCAGCGCCTGGAAAGCGGCGAGTATCTCCGGCGGCCCCTCGAGCCGATGCATGAGGATGCCGTCATCCCGCACCCGATGCTCGGCCCGGAATACGACCCGCAGGCCATGATCCCAGCCAAAGCGCTCCAGGAGAAACAGCGGCATGGCTTCGGTGAGCCCCGCCAGGGGGATAGGTTTCTTGCGCCATTGCCCCATCAGGTGGCGTGTCCAGAGTGGGGTGATGTCGCCTTCGATCGGAAAAGTCCGCAGGCCCAGGCGGCTTGCCTGGCTGCCGAAGGCGATACTGTGTTCAATGCTCTTCTCGTACACCACTCCATCCAGTTGTAATGGAGCGGATGCATCTCCGTTCAAGGCCGACAGGCCGGAGAATGTGCTGGCGGAGGCAGCACTGGCAAGCGCAATGCCTGCGATACCAGATACAGCCATGGTGCCCTGAAGAAATTCACGCCGTGTGGTCATCCGGTTCTCCTGATTACTGGGCAAGATAACCGCCGTCCACCGGCACATACGTGCCGGTGATGAAGCTTGCCTGCGGGCTGGCTAGAAAAATCACCAGATCGGCTACTTCGCGCACCTCTCCCAACCGGCCCAGCGGATGCATGCCCGCCAGTTTGGCGCGCTCGTCGGGAGGATAGTGGTTGACCAGCTCGGTATTGATGTAGCCCGGCCCGACGGCATTGGCGCGAATGCCCTGCCTCGCATAGTCGAGTGCAATCGTCTTGGTAAGGCCGACGATTCCATGCTTGGAAGCCGTGTAATGGCCAATGCCTGCCAGGCCGACACCGCCGCCGATGCTGGCCATATTGACGATTGCCCCTCCGCCTGCTTCGATTATTGCCGGAATCTGTGCGCGTACGGCGTAAAACACGGCGGAGAGGTTCACTGCGATTACCTTGTCCCAGGACTCAACCGGGATATCCGCCAGCGGAGTGGGAACCGTGCTGATGCCCGCGTTGTTCACGGCGGCATCGAGCTTCCCGTAGACCGACTTGGCCTGGGCAACTAGATCCAGGTGATACTGAGGATTCGTTACGTCTCCCTGGATGAAGGTCGCCTCGCCGCCTTCAGCCTTGATGGCATCCTGCGTTTCCCTGCCGCCCTTCTCGTCGATGTCCGCGACAACCACGTTCGCTCCGGCCTGTGCAAAGCCGACGGCAATGCCGCGCCCGATGCCCGCTCCCGCACCTGTCACGATAACCGTCTTGTTTTTCATAACCTTTTACATGGCTGTGCGGTAGTTCACGAAACTCATCATACCAGATGTCATCGCTATCGGGGCAGAGGGAACAGAAAAGCAGGAGCCTGGTAGAACTCGGTGTTCCGCTCAAGGGTGTGTGTGATATGAACCCGGGAACCGCCGCACCGACGCTATACCGCCGGATTCCGGCTTCGGTGCAGGCTTAGCTAGGATTATTTCCACTTTCGTCGATGGCCGTATCCTGAAAGGGTGATCGACCGGTTCAGCCCCGGGCTCGGCAAAAGCGAAACGCCCGCTTCCGTTTAGTATCATTCAGAGATTGCAATATACTCTGAATGACGAATATCCTCTTTCTTTGGTATCGGGAACTATTCTATCTGCCAGGAAAGTATTCAAGACGTCCTTACAACTATTATCCTTATATAATCTTATCTTATTCTTATTTAATGCCAGCCACATATAACTGTCGACTCCGGAACTTGTTTTTATGTTGTAGCATTTGCTCCATGTATTATCAATGCAACTGCCTTCATGCCAGGATCCGATGATATCGATACAATCCTTTTTCGCATAAGCAGAAAATCGCCAAGTATGGTTTTCTCCTAAATTAGGCTTACATTCTGCTTGAACATTTGTAGTAAAAGAAATGAAGCAAAGAAAAAACAAAGGCCACAGACCAAGTTTTGAATTTCTTTTCATCTCCGAAACTCCTATAGTCTGAAATACATGGTGTGATCAGCTACCCGCAATCCACGGATCCACGTCGAAACGGCCTTCCGTCGCACTGATGGACTCCGGCCTACCCTCTTCATCTTAGACATTCTTTTTGGAATGTTTCGGTATTTTTCTGAAGCGATCGATAGATTTTTCCGGGGCACAATCTCCTGATCAGGAATCTGGCACCGGGAAGGTTGGCCTCCCGCTGACCCTTACTCCTGCATCTTCTCCGCCAGCATGGCTCGCCCCGGCGCTTCACTCTTTGGCTTGTCCCTCAGACAGATTCTTGAGCGTTTCATGAGAACGCCCTGCCGTTCCCCCGATCCTTGATTGGCATCCCGGTTCCGGGATCACGAAAACTCATGGAGGATGAGGAATGATGGCAACGCAGGCAGTCACCAAAAGAGCAGTCCCCCACAGATGTGTCGTCAATTCCATAGCCTCCTCCGATCGAAGTCGGGAACGCCTTGGATGTAATGACGTTCTGAGCCTGGATGACTGCTGTCGGTGGGTTCGCTTCGCCGATGGCCTGGAAATAACCGAGCGGTGGGACAAACAGGGGGAAAGACGGTGCTTGAAGGGAGCGCTGCATAAATCTCCGTCGTCGCGCCAGCGGAGGTTTATTCAGCACTCCCTAAATTGATGTTACAGACGAAGGGGGCTTTTCACTGGATTCTTGCCTTGCTGAAGCGGCGATAACCAGTGGTCAGTGCCGGTCTTGATCAGGCTGTAGACCACCTGGGCAACTCTCCTGTGCGGCTCCCGGCAGAAAGTCCGCCGGGTTTTCCGCTCATCCGGCACCGACCCGGTGCCGGACAGCGATTCTACTTGAGTTCTTCGATGGCGAGCCGGTGGTAGCGGTGGACGAATTCAACCGGCACGCGGCGAATGACGTTCATCGCGCGATCGGCAGATGTGCTTTCAGGTGCGTAGATCACGAGGAAAGAAGCTCCCTCCTCGGCGGCTTTAAGGTGAATTTCAACCACTTTATCCGCACCGCCCAGACGGGGCAGGAAACTCCCGGTGTCGAGATTCTCGGCCGCGGCTTTGGCCACCTCCTTGCAGCTGAAGAATTCGCAGTCCTCGGGGACATATCCCCCTGTGAGCAGATCCTGCTGCACCTTCTTGGCATTCTCGCTGCTATTGAATCCAGCTACGAGATAGCCGACGGGATAAAATATCCCGAAGCTTGTAGGATATTTGCGTGGTTCCTGCGATGTATTCTCATCAGCCATAGTCTCTCTCCAGTAAGAAATATCAATATCAATCAGGTATAACATGCTGCGTATGCATGGTCGCGTACGCAATCATACACAGCCAGTCCGGCTGCTGGCTACTTGAGATATATTACCATACCTCAAACTGGACTGCCTGCAGCAGACCGTGGCTGACGGCGGATTCTGATTCCCGATCGATACCCTGCTCAGTTCCTGTTTAGATAGGCGGCAAGCCGCGGCGATCACCGATTATCGCTAACGATGGCGGCTGGAGCCGACCGATCCCGATCGAGCTGTGCAATACCGGTTCCGATCATCTCCTTCACCCATTGCACGAATTTGGGGTGGGGCGCAAATCCGCTGCCCAGCTCAAATTCCAGTCCCGAGAGATATGCTTTTTCAGGTCCCTCGCCCGTTGTCCGGGCCGGGATCACGATCGCGCGTCCGCCCTCCCTGTTCGCCTCGGCTACCATCGCGCGCATTTTCTCCACCCACGGGGCGCGCTTTTCGGGCCAGTCCTCCCGCCATGTCGCGGTCCGGATCGCGCGGAAGCGGTCGCCGCCGGCCGTGCGCATGTGCTCCGCCATCGTCTCCAGCAGCCCTTGCCAGCGTTCGTTCTGCACATCGTCGCCCGACCCGTGGGCGACCAGGATGACCGTTTCTCGCGAAGGGTCGCGGGAAAGTGCATTCGCCCGATCCAGCAGCGCCTCGGCAAAAAGCGGGCTCGCTCCGATGCCCCCCACCGACCGGACCGGAAGCGCGGTAAGAATCCGTGGAGCCGGGCTCTGTCCGCCCTGAGCCCCATGTCCATGGCCCCCATGCCCGCCATGCCCATGCGAATACCCCCCTGTGCTTGCATGAGCCCCATGACCGCGCAGATAAGACTCGGCATTAACGGGCACTAGCGGCTTGTTTTCGATATCCGCTCCCGTCATGTGCTCGATGCTTCTGCGGAAACTTTCTTCCATGCCGAACACGCGCACGATGACCGCCGCCTTCGCACCGCGCTGTTCCAGGCGGCGAAGGGCACGTGCGATGATCGGCTGGTCCGCCATCGAGAATGCGAACTCTATCTTGTAGTCTTTCATCAGCGGGTCCACCGCCTCGCGCATCGTCTCGTTCCAGTGGAAGTCCGAACCGTGGGCGAGAATGACCACGCCGACGTCGTCGCGCGCGAGAGGCTGGCTCCGGTTGGCCTCGCGCTGCATCCAGAGTGCGAGATGATGGGGCTGGGCCGCGCTGTTCGCACAGGCATCGAGCCCGTCCCCGGCAACGAACCGGATCCCGGCAGGCAGCATATGCTGGAGCTTCGCATCGAGCGACATCATGCAGTCCAGCTTCGGACCAAGGTGAAAGGGCACCATGACCGTCCTGCTTTCGCCATGCCCTTCCACCACGCGGGCAAGCTCCTGCTTCAGCCTGTCGGCAGCCGCCTCCATCTCTGCCTCGTCATCCGGCTTCTCGGGGGCAATCACCACGTCGGCGGAGGAAAAACCGAACCCCGCCGACGCCTGATGGACGATCCGGTTCCAGTCCGCGCGCATCCTCTGCTCGGTATCCGCATCGGAAGCACCGTAGCCTGCGACGATCAGGCGCGCAGTGCGCGGATCGCTGACGGTACGCAGCCTGTCCGCCAGGTCTTCCACTGCCGGCAGGCTCTGGCCATACAGGCGCGCATGGGAAACCGGCACCGCAATCCGTTCGTGCTCCAGCAGCCGGCGGGCCAATTGGTAACGCGGCTCCGCGGGAGACATGAACAGCGGCATCATCACGACCCGTCTCGCACCCTGCTTCAGAAGCCGGTCTACGCCGCTTTTGAGATATTTGGCGGTACGCTCGTCAGTCACGAATACCAGCGACGCATTCCGACCCTCCGCGAACAACTGGAATTCGTCGATGATCTCTTCGTTGCCGATGAAGCCGCGATCTCCGGCCACGACCAGGAAACCCGTTTGCACATCGCCGCCACCGGCGGCAGCCTCGGCCCCGGGCCAGACACTGGCTGCAACAACCAGCAGCAGAGCTGACAACAATCCGCCGGCACCCCGGCAGAGGCCGGGCAAACCGGAATTCCACGCTTCTGTATTTTTTTTCATTTTCATGGTTATGGTTGACAATGGATTTCCAGAAAAAATTCAGCGGATCCGCATCAGTGCATCCTGATTGCCCTGCCCTCGAAACGGGAAAGCAATCGGCAGGCATCCAGCCCCGCCATGTTCACCATGGCGAATGCTGCCTCTATATCCGTGCCGTCGGATGCCGGATGGCGAACCAGCAGGTAGAGATGATGAGCAATGGCGGAACGGGCCGCGGCGTCATGAGCCTGCGACGGCCTGGAAGTGAGCCACGAAAGCGCGGACAGCAGCAGGCTGACCGAGAGCCCCTGGTAGCACGGCGTTAACGGGGGGCGGGTGGAATTATTCATGTCCGGAACCGGCAGCTGATGCTGATGGAAAAAATTGCGTCCCGGCC
>CAZYYR010000103.1:0-8152 GCA_964651465.1 uncultured Nitrosospira sp. | reverse complement strand
CAGGCTGAAGAAAGAAGCCTGACAGATACCGCTGATGGGGCGCGGAAACGAACTATTTCATGGCCTCCCGTTCTCTCTGCCGAAACCTTTTCGCATCGAAAGGTTTTATCAGCCTGGCAAAAAAGAACATGTTCTGAGCGGCAAGCAGGTCCATTTGCTGCGATTTCTCCTGTCGAGGTCTATATTGATATTGTCTTTCCGGTTTTCACGACGACATGATCAGAAATCCTCGCACCAAACGGTTCCTTTCACTCTCGCTGGTCATCCTGGGCGTTGTACTGATGGTATTCGCGCCGGAAAATATCTGGATCGGCGCGCTGCTTTTCGCCGTCGGCCTCGGTGTGGAAGTGGCAGGGTTCGTGCTCGGGCATCGCAAGTAACGTAGCGCTGGATCGCCGCATGGTTGGCGCCTCCGGGGGAGTTGCCTCGCCTTGCAGATGAGTTTGCCGCCCAGGTTATTGGCAGGTGGCGAAATAGTCCGTTCAGCGCCTCCCGTCAGACTCCCTGTCGCACCACCATGCCACCCATACCGAACTGCTGGGCCATTCTGGATCAGGTATCGCATTTCGCACCACCCGCATCGAGGATCTGCCTTGGATCTGACTTGACTATCTTGGAATTTCCCGAGCCTGTACCTGTAGAATAGAGGGCATCAATTTATTGGCAGGAGGCATGGATGTCAGATCTTGTGGTGATGGGTTTCGAGGGTACCCTGAAAGCGGAAGAAGTTCTGTGGAGACTGAGGGCACTAAAAAAGGAGCAGTTGATCGACCTCGCAGATGCGGTCGTGGTCGTGCGTGATGAATCCGGCGAGGTCCAGTTGAAGCAGAGCTTCAATCTCGCGACGCTGGAAGCGTCATCGGGCCTGCTTTCAGGTGGCTTGCTGGGCACCTTGGTCGGCATGGTCTTCCTGAATCCGATGGCCGGCTTTCTGCTGGGCGGGATGTTCGGGATGGGCGCGGGTGCGCTGGCGGGATCGCTGTCGGATTACGGCATCAGTGATGACTTCATCAAGTCCCTGGCCGAAACGATCCCGGTCAACTCATCGGCTCTTTTCATACTCGTGCGCAAGGCCCAACCGGACGCAATCCTGGCGGAATTGTCCGATATCAAGGGCAAGGTCCTCAAGACCACCTTGTCTCCGGAACAGGAGAAAAAGCTCAAAAGCGCGTTGCTGGGCGCCACGCCGGAAGCCGGTTCATAGCTTCGGCCTGAACCATTCTTTCCGCTGCGCCAGCGCTCACCAGTCGGAAGCCCCGGCCGAACGAAACTGAAAACCGAAGCCGGAGTGCATGTCCGAGTAAAGGAATGGCACACTACGGCTTGCCTTCCGCACCGGGAGCAGGGTTCCCCGGCGCAGGTGAAGCCGTAGCGGCTTCGGCGGCATCGCGTCGTGCCCTGAGTTCCTTCGTGTTCATGTCAAGGATACGGGGATCGGGCGGCGTCTCTTCAGCATAAGGATATTCCATGCCGGATTCCCGGTTTTGAGGGTTCCTTGCCTTTGGATCTTTCGTTTTCGCTGTTTTTGCAGACTTGGCCTTCTTCCCGCCCGCGGCATCCCCGCCTCCTGCTTCCCGGTCTCCCGCATCTCCGGCAATGCCGTAGCGCGTTCTGAGTTCGCTGCTCAGGGCGGCATAGTTGCGATATTCGTTCTGCATCTGGGCATTCAGCTGTGAATACTGGGTACTGTAGGAAGACCGCATGTTTTCCAACTGACGCAGCTTGGTCTCGAGCAACCGCTGGTTGTACGAACTGTCCTTCACCTCGAAGGTTTTGGCGGCCAGCGATACCTCCTGCACCATTTGATTCAGCTGTTTGAAAAGCTGGGAGATGTTGTTTGCGGCGGCCGTGTAGCGACGATGGTACAAATCCAGCTTTTCGAAATCCGTCAGCGGCCGGGCTGCGGAAGGCGTACCGGGGTCGAACACATCGACAGATGGCCGGGCCTGCTCCGCCTCCTCGGCAAAAGCACCGGGTGAGCATAAGCCGATCAGCAGAACCGCTCCGGCGGCGCGACGCGCCATCGGCCATCCTTTGTTTCCCCTGGTTCCCCTCGTTCCCTTGGTTTTCTTCTGGCAGGTCATGGATGAACTCCTGAATAGTGATACGCACAGTATAACGCCTTAAGATGGATAGCCCAGCGAGAACAGAATCGGACACGATTGCAGAGGAGCCGCCTGCGGATGTCTGTGCCGACATTTATAGTATGATGGCGGGAACCCTTCCTGGCAGACGACAAGCTGCATGGTGTGCAACGGCATAGCAGACAAACCGGTTTTGAAGGAGCGATCATTTCGAATATAGCAAGGGGCAGATTCATCACCCTCGAAGGCATAGACGGCGCAGGCAAGAGCACCCACCTGGGCTGGCTGGCCGGGAGGTTGCGGGACAACGGGAAAAATGTCCTCGTGACGCGCGAACCGGGGGGCACGCCCCTGGGGGAGATGCTGCGCACGCTGCTGCTCGACAGGAGCAGCATCATGCATGCGGAAACCGAGGCGCTGCTGATGTTTGCGGCGCGGCGGGAACATCTGGACAAGGTCATTCTGCCCGCGCTCGACCGGGGCGAATGGGTCCTGTCGGACCGTTTCACCGACGCGAGCTTCGCCTACCAGGGCGGGGGCAGGGGATTGCCCCCGCGCAAGCTCGATGAACTGGAGCATTGGGTGCAGGGCACATTCCAGCCGGACCTGACGCTTTATCTCGACGTCACGGTCGAATCGGGAAAAAGCCGGACAAGCGCTGTCAAATCGGCTGACCGCTTCGAAAAAGAGCAGGATCGTTTTTTTCAGCAGGTGCGGGAGGCTTATCTGCAACGGGCACGCAGATTCCCGCAACGCATCCGGGTAATCGATGCAAACCAGCCGCTCGATAAAGTTAAAGAATCAATCGAAGAAATCGTTGCAGCTTATGTCGAAGAATGATGTTTATCCATGGCAGGAGGAAACATGGCGTAAGCTGAGTGCAGCCGTGCCCGCCCATGCGCTGTTGCTGCATGGGAGAAAAGGCCTGGGCAAGCTGGCATTCGCCCGGGCTCTGGCGAGAGCCAGGCTGTGCGAGAATCCGTCGATCGCGGGCAGCGCGTGTGGCAAATGCGCCAGCTGCCGGTGGTTTGAGCAGGGAAGCCACCCCGATTTCCGCCTGATCGAACCCGAAGCCCTGGCGGCAGCGCCCGGCTCCGCCGATGCCACCGGAGAAGAGGGGGGAAGGGGTTGGGGCAGAGTATCCTCGGAAGACGTGGAATCCGGCACGGATGCCGTGGGTGAGCCGGGCGAGAGCAAGTCCAGGAAAAAGCCGAGCAGGCAGATCGGTGTGGCGCAGATACGCAGCCTCGGCGATTTCATCAACATCTCCAGCCATCAGAATGGCTACCGGATCATCCTGATCCATCCCGCAGAAACGATGAACCCCGCGGCCGCCAATGCACTGCTGAAAAACCTGGAGGAACCGCCGGCGCGGACCCTCTTCGTGCTGGTCGCACATCAGGCACAGCATCTGCTGCCCACCATCCGCAGCCGCTGCCGGCAGATCGTCATGCCCGCGCCCACCCCTGAGGTCGCAGCGGACTGGTTGAGGCACCAGGGCGTCCGGAATCCGGAATGGAGCCTGGCTTCCGCCGGCTACGCGCCGCTGGCCGCGCTGGAATATGGCGACCCCCGTAATCTGGAGCGGCACAGGGCGTTCATCGGGCAGATCGGCACCCCCGGGACTTTCGATCCCGTTGCGCTGGCCGAAGAGTTGCAAAAGTCCGATCTGGCCAGCGTAATCAACTGGCTGCAGAAATGGTGCCATGACCTGATGAGCTTTCGCATGACCGGGACGATCCGCTATCATCCCGACTGGGCAGAGACGCTCGAATCGGTAGCCCCGGAACTGGATCCGCGCTCCCTGGCAGCGTATATCCGCACCCTGGCGGAGACAGCGCGGCTGGCGAGCCATCCGCTCAATCCGCGGCTGTTCCTGGAAGAGCTGCTGTTTTCGTACCTGGCGGCGCTTTCCCCCGCGCCTTCCGACCCCCGGGTGCCTGGATAAACGCACCTTGTTTCCGAACCGGGGCCGGATGGCGCTCCCGCACTTGTTCGACAGATTTTCAGCCATGTACATCGATTCTCACTGTCACCTCGATTTTCCCGATCTGGCCCGCGATCTCGACGGGCTGCTCGAACGGATGCGCGAGAACGACGTCAGCCATGCGCTGTGCGTCAGCGTCAACCTGGAGGATTTTCCCCGGGTGCGCGCCCTTGCGGAAACCCATGGCAACCTCTTTGCCTCAGTAGGCGTGCATCCCGATTATGAAAACCTGACGGAGCCGGATGCCGCGCAGCTGGCAGCACTCGCCCGGCATCCCAGGGTCGTGGCCATCGGTGAGACCGGACTCGACTATTTCCGTCCCCATGAAAACAACGGAGACAGGGACGGCAGGGGCGTTAGGGAAGAAGGGGACGGCCTGGAATGGCAGCGGGAGCGTTTCCGCCAGCATATCCGCGCCGCCAGGCAGAGCGCCAAGCCCCTCATCATCCACACCCGCTCGGCCGCGGCCGACACGCTGCGCATCATGGCAGAGGAGGGCGCGGATACGGTCGGGGGAGTGATGCATTGCTTTACGGAAAGCTGGGAAGTGGCCCAGCAGGCAATGGAGATGAATTTCTATATTTCCTTTTCCGGCATCGTCACGTTCAAGAATGCCGTTGCGCTGAAAGACGTCGCCCGCAGGATCAGGCTGGAGAAAATGCTGATCGAGACGGATTCGCCTTATCTTGCCCCCGTTCCGCATCGCGGCAAGACCAACGAGCCCGCCTTTGTGCGGCATGTGGCGGCGGAAATTGCCGCATTGCGCGGCATCCATGCCGGAGAGGTGGGCGCAGCGACCTCGGAGAATTTTTTCAACCTGTTCAAGGCGGCCTGAACCATGCATTCGTCGAGAAGATCCTTTTTTATGGCTGGACTGATACTCGCAGCCAGCCTCTGCCATCCGCCAGCCGCTATTGCCGGGGTGTATGAAGACCTGCGCTGGGCAGCGGAAGACAATAATACCGGCGACATTGCGAAACTGCTGGCCAAGGGCGCGGACCCCAATACGCCTGACGAGCAGGGAAATACGCTGCTCATGGTCGCCGTGCGGAACAAAAATGCCGCACTCGTCGATCTGCTGATCGGCGCGGGGGCCAAGCTTAATCTGCGCAACCGCTTCGGCGAGACGGCCATCATGCTTGCCGCCTACAACGGCTACACGGATATCGTCGAAAAGCTGTACGTCAAGGGGGCGGAAATCAATCACAAGGGATGGAACCCCCTGATCTATGCCGCGTCAGGCGGCCATCCGAAGATCGTCCAGCTGTTGCTGGACGGCGGCGTGCCCATCGATTCGACTTCCGAGAACGGAACCACCGCGTTGATGATGGCGGCAAGGGAGAACAACCTCGAGGCAGCACGGGTTCTCCTGAAAAACGGTGCCGATCCCGATATCCGGAACGACTGGGGCAAAACCGCGCTGGAGTGGGCATCCGCCAGAAACTACGACGATATCGTCGAGCTGCTGAAATCGAACGGGGCGAAAGAATAGGTCACCGGGCACAAGGTCCCCGCATGAGCATACAGGGCTTCAATCACTATAATCTGCGCGCACCGCGCGAACTGATGGATGAACTCAAGGCATTCTATTGCGAGGTGCTGGGATTCGAGGAAGGGCCGCGCCCCGCACTGGGCAGTTTCGGATACTGGCTCTATGCCGGGGGCCGATGCCTCCTCCACCTGAGCGAGGCACGGCCGGGCGAAGCGCGCCGTACGCACGTGACAACCACCTTCGACCATGTGGCGTTTACCTGCACCAACCGCCAGGGGATGGAAAAGCGCCTGAAGCAGCACGATATCGAATTCAGGCGAGCCGAAGTCCCCATGCTCGGCATCACCCAGCTGTTCCTGCAGGATCCTGCCGGCAATGGAATCGAACTGAGCTTTGCCGAGCAGGACACCTGAGGGGCTGAACGAATCGTGGGAAGGTCGGGAAAGCAAAAGCCCGGCACGAAGCTTCGACCAATATCCCAACATCCCGATATCCCGGCATCCCGGCAGCGCAGATCCAGCCTCCGGTATTTATTGCCGACACGCCCGATTTCGACATTCAATTCACGAAAAGGAGAAATGGCCATGACGAAAATTCTTGTGCTGTATTACAGCATGTATGGACATGTGGAAACCATGGCGGATGCGGTAGCGGAAGGCGCGCGCGGCGTAGCGGGAACGGAGGTGGTCATCAAGCGCGTGCCCGACCTGGTTCCGGAAGAGGTGGCACGCAGGGTAGGCGCAAAGCTGGATCAGGCCGCGCCCTTCGGCACGGTCGAGGAACTGCCGGATTACGACGCCATCATCTTCGGTACGCCCACCCGTTTCGGCAACATGTGTGCGCAGATGCGCAATTTCCTCGACCAGACGGGTAAATTATGGCTGAGCGGCGGCCTGGTGGGAAAAGTGGCCAGCGTGTTCACCTCCACGGCGACCCAGCACGGCGGTCAGGAAACCACGATCACTTCGTTCCACACGACGCTGCTGCACCAGGGCATGATCATCGTCGGCGTGCCCTACACCTGCCCCGAACTGCTCAACATGGACGAGATCACCGGCGGATCCCCGTATGGCGCAGGTACGCTCGCCGGTGGAGATGGCAGCCGTCAGCCGTCTGAAAACGAGCTGGCGATTGCCCGCTTCCAGGGGAGGCATGTGGCGGAAGTTGCCAGGAAACAGTGCGCCCACGGCCCCGCCTAGGGCTTGCTGACACGCGTTTCGCGCCGCGATAGGGGCGGATTTCAGCTGCGGAGGAAGTATGACAGGATTGCTCAAGGATAAGGTCGCGATCGTCACGGGGGCTTCGCGCGGCATCGGTGCCGAGATCGCGCGCACTCTTGCCGCCGCGGGCGCCAGGGTCGTCGTCAATTATACGGTCAGCCAGCAGGCCGCCGAGGTTCTCTGCGCCGCGATAGCAGCTGCGGGGGGAGAGTCGTTGCCGGTACAGGCGGACGTAGGCAGTTCCGCCGACGTTCGTCGCTTGTTCGACGTGGCGATCGACCGCTTCAAGCGCGTGGATATTCTGGTGAACAACGCCGGGGTGCTGCTGTCCAGGCCTATTGGCGACATCGGCGACGAGGAGTTCGAGCGCGTCCTGGATATCAACGTCAAAGGCGTATTTTATGCCCTCCGGGAAGCCGCCTCGCGGCTCGCCGATGGCGGCCGCGTAGTGAGCCTCTCCAGCACGGTCACCCGCCTGATGCTGCCCAACTACGGCGCCTATGCTGCCAGCAAGGGAGCCGTCGAGCAGCTCACCCGCATCTTCGCGAGAGAAGCGGGCGCACGCGGCATAACGGCCAATATCGTATCGCCTGGGCCGGTCAATACGGAGATGTTCACCACCGGGAAGAGTGAAGAGACGATCAGGAAAATGGCGGCCATGTCCTTTACCGGACGCGTAGGCGAACCCCAGGATATTGCGCGCCTTGTGCGCTTCCTGGTGAGCGATGAAGCGGCATGGGTGACGGGGCAGAACATCAGCGCCAGCGGTGGCGCCGCCTAGTCTAGCTTCGGACGCCAGCTTTCCCGTGGCCCGAAGCAGCGCACGGGTTCCCTCATTCCCTACCTGAACCCCGTCTGAACGGCACCCTCTGCGGCCCTTAGCTCACGAACCCGCCCGCTCCGCTGCTCTCAGTTGTTCCGCGCTTCCGATCCCGTAGTTTTTCATCTTGCCCATCGTCCTGCTGAATTCCCGCATCTACACACACAGTCGAACACGCATCCCCCGGGCTCGCATTCCCTGATCGCATCATCGATGGTCGAGGCTGCGGCATCCCAGTGCCCATGCGCCAGTCTCCATCATCGCAATCCTGCAGCGAATCGTTTGCGCGGCAGGCGCCGCCATCAGCAACTCATGCATCGTTTTCGTGGCAACCCTCTTGCTACAAAAATCCTTCCTGTTGTTTTGACCACGCCGGTGATCCGCGTTCCGTGGCCCATCCCAGGGACCGGATTGTGGATGTAATTGGAATATATAGTGTAATAATTTATTATTATATCAATATATTATGATATTAATATAATTTATTATATTAATATGAAACCTTCCGTTGTGATAGATTGCATAAGCGTGAAACATCGGCTATGGCTG
>CAZYYR010000102.1:0-8201 GCA_964651465.1 uncultured Nitrosospira sp. | reverse complement strand
TGCAGGAACTCAATCGCGAGGCCAACACCATCGGTGCGAAATCGGTTGACGCGGAGGTATCCAGAATCGCCGTGGAACTCAAGGTGTTGATCGAACAGATGAGGGAGCAGGTGCAGAACATAGAGTGAGGTTTCGGGATGACCCACCACTGCCTCTAATAGGGCAGGTCAAATATAAAAGTAATGGCACATATTGACCAGAAACCCGCATAAAGACCACTAAAAGTGGAGCTTACCCTGGTCCTCGACGACGAAATCCTCCAGCTCCCTCGACCTGTGTCTGCGTATGCCTCAACTAGCACAAGGGCTGTAAGCCTCGTATTCTTACCAAATAATCTATTAGGGGTGAAGATGACTGCAACCGCCATCCTGTCGAGCAAGTTCCAGATATCCATCCCGAAGGCCGTGCGCGAAGAACAGCATTGGCAGGCCGGGCAGGAGTTCGTGCTCATTCCCAAGGGCAAAGGTGTCCTGGTAATGCCTGTCCCGGAACTGGATCAGTTGGCCGGTATTGCCAAGGGCGCACGCAAGGATGGCTATCGCGACCGCAAAGACTACTGATGCGCAGGCCGCAGCATTAGTCTTCTGCGAAGAAATCAGCGTCCAACCGTTTGAGGCTATAGGTTGCGGCCACCGAAACACCCAGATCGTGCTCGATCATCAAATCTGCGAGCCGGGAACCATCGATCAGTACAATCTTTTTATCCGAGCGATTACTCTCGACAGCCTTTCTGGCAGCTGGAGTGAAGTGACCTGTCGTGATCAACACCCCTTTCTTGACGCCTTTGATATCCAGAGAACCGAAGAAATCGCGTATCGGTCCTTCGCCAACTGAGCCATTCCAACACTTGGCCTGCAGATAGATGGCATCCAGTCCCAAGCGGTCTTCGTTGATGATGCCATCGATGCCGCCATCTCCCGAGCGGCCAACGGCGCGACCGGCCTCCTGGCGGCTGCCGCCATAGCCCATCTTGAGCAACAGCTGAACTACCAGCTTCTCGAAAAAGGCAGGCTCGCACTGTTTGATGGTTTCGATCAGTTCGGCGGCCAATGTATCGTGCGCAGCGTTGATGGTACGGGCTATGCGCTCCTCGGGTGCTTCGAGCACTGCGCTGTCTTCATCCTCTTCCTGCTCGGCTATCTGGGGCAAGGTCATGGCCTCGCTTTCGATCTGGCTGTTCTTCCAGATTCTGTAGCGTCGGCTCACCTCAGCCAGAAACGCTGGCCCGTTGAAAGGCTGTTCCGCCACGGCCCGCCCTTCGTCAGTGATCTTCCAGACTCCGCGCGACTTTGTTACATAGCCTCCCTTGACCAGTCCTATTGAAGCGAAGGTGAAAATGGATCGCCATCTTATGTTGCCGCTGCCCTCGTACACCGTATGCGCCCATTCATCCAGAGGGACACTGGCTTCGATGGCTTGCATCAAATCGTTCTTGTGCAACTGTCCGCCTGGCGCCTGGGCCAGCGCTTGGAGAGCAGCATGGTGCATGTTGGCGATGAGCTGGTCGGAGCGGGAAATGGGTTTTTCAATCATTGCAAGTCCGGCACGTTTTTCATGGTAATAGCGGCAAGCTCAACTCTTTCTAGTCGTTGATGGTATTGCGGCCAACATCGAGCAATGGGCTGTATAGAGAACCCCATTTCCGGATTGCTGTCGCAACCTTGAAAAAACATGCATTAAGCTATTACAAAATAATCACTTTATCGATATTGTATCCCCTTTCGCCGCCCCGAATGTCCTCATGAGCGTCTCGCTGCATCTCGTCTGTCCAAACTGCCAGGTGGTCAACCGCGTCCCGACTGTACGTCTCGACCAGCAGCCCAGGTGCGGGCAGTGCCATAAGCCGTTGTTTACGGGTCAGCCGGTCGAGCTGACGTCTGCTACCTTCGCACGGCATCTGGATCACAACGACATTCCGCTGGTGGTGGATTTCTGGGCGCCGTGGTGCGGGCCCTGCCGGACGATGGCCCCTGCGTTCGCGCAAGCGGCCGCCATGCTTGAGCCGCGTGCGCGCCTCGCCAAGGTAAATACCGATGTCGAGCAGGCGCTGGGCGCGCGATACCAGATTCGCAGCATCCCTTCCCTGACCCTGTTCAGGCGGGGGCGCGAGGTCGCGCGGCAGGCCGGCGCAATGAGTGCCCAGGATGTGGCAAGGTGGGTTCGCTCGCAGGAAGGAAGTTAGCGGGAGGGGGCGGAAGCTGCTACACTTTCGGCTCGGGTGCAAGCCTGACCTCATTCCTGTCACCTGCAACGCCGGTGATCACTCAATCTGCCTGCCGGGACGAGCGGTATTATCTCTGCAAATTCATGACATGACGATGCCGCCGGGCAACCTGTACATCATCAGCGCACCGTCAGGAGGCGGAAAGACCAGTCTCGTCAAAGCCTTGCTTGGTACCGGCATCGGCCTGAGCCTTTCTGTTTCCTATACTTCGCGACCTGCACGTACTGGGGAAATTGACGGGCGCGATTACCATTTCGTCACGCGTGAGGTATTCGAGCAGAAGCTGAAGCAGGGCGAATTCCTGGAAAGTGCCGAAGTGTACGGCAATTATTATGGCACTTCGAAAAAATGGATCGATGAAAATGTTGCGACGGGGCATGATGTACTGCTGGAGATCGACAGCCAGGGCGCACAGCAGGTCCGCCGTGCTTTTCCTGCTGCCGTAGGCATTTTCGTCCTGCCGCCGTCGCTGGAAGTGCTGGAAATGCGTTTGCGGCAGCGAGCCAAGGACAGTCCCGAAGCGATCAGCCGGCGTCTGGCCGCGGCCAGGGAAGAGATCGGGCACGTGGGCGAGTACGATTACGCGATCGTCAACGACAGCCTGGATCGGGCGTTACAGGACTTGAAATGCGTCGTGCTGGCGGAGCGCCTGAGAACATCGAGGCAACTCGTCCGGCATTACGATCTCACGTCTCAGTTCTGCACGAAACAAACCGCCTCATAGTCTTTCCGTTGTTCCCGCACCCGGTTTTCGTTTCTTCGTTTCCTTGTATGGAGTTGCCTTTACCTGATGGGCCATTCTATACTGATGTCCTTATACATCTTATACATACCTAGGCAGGCAGGAGATATGGCACGCATTACCGTTGATGATTGTTTGAAAAGAATTCCCAATCGTTTTGACATGACACTGGTGGCAACCATCCGGGCAAGACAGCTCTCGGTCGGGGGCAGTCCCATGGTGGAGCCATCGCGGGACAAGCCTACGGTCATTGCGTTGCGCGAGATCGCACAGGGTCTGGTGGGCGTCGATATCCTCACCTCCGGGCCCCTTTGAATTCGCCGGCGGCTTGCATTTCATGCGGAATCTGGCTGGAGATATGGTGTCAAATCCGGACAGGAAAAATCATTGTGCACATTGATGAGGTGTGAGCGCCGTTCCGAAGACCAGCTCTGATAGAGAAATGAAGGAAATGACCATGCCGGCACGGAGTTCGTCCAGTTCCTCTGCGACCTTGCCTGAGGCCAGTTTCCTTTTCAGCGAACTTTCCAGCTATCTCAGGCGGGAGGACGTCTGCGAACTGCAGAATGCCTATCTCTTCAGCCAAAGCGCCCATTCCGGGCAATTCCGCCAATCTGGCGAACCTTACATTTCTCATCCGCTCGCGGTAGCCAGCATACTCGGCAAGCTGCGCCTGGACAGCCAGACGCTCGCTGCTGCGCTGTTGCACGACGTGATGGAGGACACGCACGTGTCCAAGGCCGAAATCAGCGATCGGTTCGGGAAGTCCGTGGCCGAGCTGGTGGACGGCGTTTCCAAGCTCGACAAGATCGAATTCCAGACGCATGCAGACGCGCAGGCGGAGAATTTCCGCAAAATGCTGCTGGCAATGGCACGCGATGTGCGCGTCATCCTCATCAAGCTGGCAGACCGGTTGCACAACATGCGCACGCTGGAGGCGATGCGGGCGGAAAAAAAGCGCCGGATCGCGCGCGAAACCATGGAAATCTACGCACCCATCGCCAATCGGCTGGGGCTCAACAATATCTACCACGAGCTGCAGGATCTCAGCTTCCGTTACCTGTTCCCGACGCGCTACCGCGTGCTGACCAGCGCGACGCGGGCCGCGCGCGGGAATCGCCGCGAGATGGTCTCGAAGATTCTCGAGACGATCAAGGAGCGCCTGAAAGTGGGGGGGCTGGACGCGGAAGTGACCGGGCGGGAAAAACAGCTCTACAGTATCTACAAGAAGATGGTGGAGAAGCACCTCTCGTTCTCCGAAATTCTCGATATCTACGCCTTCCGCGTCATCGTCAAGGATGTGCCGTCCTGCTACATTGCCCTGGGCGCGCTGCACAGCCTCTACAATCCCATTCCCGGGAAATTCAAGGACTATATCGCCATCCCCAAGGCCAACGGTTACCAGTCGCTGCACAGTACCTTGTGGGGACCCTACGGCACGCCCATCGAAGTGCAGATCCGCACGCCCGAGATGCACCGCATCGCCGAGGCAGGCGTAGCGTCGCACTGGCTCTACAAGAGCACCGATGCGGATCTCAACGACCTGCACATGAAAACCCACCAGTGGCTGCAGAGCCTGCTGGAGACCATGAGCGATTCCACGGATTCGCTGGAGTTTCTGGAGCACATCAAGGTAGACCTGTTCCCGGGAGAGGTGTACGTATTTACCCCGCAGGGCGAGATACTGGCGCTGCCGAAGGGATCGACGGCGGTGGATTTTGCCTATGCGGTGCATACCGACATCGGCGACCGCTGTGTGGCCGCGAAAATAAACGGGGAGAATGCCCCCTTGCGTACGGTTCTCAGAAGCGGGGACCGCGTGGAAATCGTGACCGCTTCGCATGCCAAGCCGAACCCGGCCTGGCTGAATTATGTCGTGACCGGAAAGGCGCGCTCGCATATCCGGCGATTCCTCAAAACCATGCAGTATGAAGAGTCGGCCAGGCTGGGGGAGCGCCTGCTGAACCAGGCGCTGACCTCGCTCAGGGTGGATCCGCAGACGATAAGCGAGGCTCAGTGGGAAAAGCTGGCGCGCGACAGCGGAGCCAAGTCGAGGAACGATTTATTGGCAGACCTGGGGCTCGGCAAGCATCTGCCCGCAGTGATCGCAAGACGCCTGACCACCACGGGTGACTCCGATTCCGGTCCGAACGGACCCGGCGGCGTCATCACCATACTTGGGACTGAAGGCATGGCCGTGCAGTTCGCGAAATGCTGTCGGCCTATCCCGGGAGATGTCATCGTCGGTTTTATCAAGAAAGATCAGGGGCTTGTCATTCATACTGATGACTGTCCGTCGATTTCAAAAAACAGGAACCATTCAGACAACTGGCTGGACGTGGCATGGGGCAAGGATATCACCCGGCAGTTCGAGGTCTGCCTGAAGCTGCTGGTGGCCAATCAGCGTGGCGCATTGGCCAGGGTGGCTGCAGCAATAGCCGAGGCTGATTCGAACATCGTGGATGTGATCATGGAGGGGGATGGGGCTTATACCAACATGAATTTCATGCTGCAGATCCGCAACCGCCATCATCTTGCACAGGTGATCAGGTGCCTGAGGCGCATTCCCGAGATAGGCAAGATCAGCCGGATGAAGGAATGATCATCCTGAGGGATCACATTGTCCCGCGCCGCTCTGCGCCGGAAAATGGCCTTAGCGTTTATTTCGTGTTTTGCAGCAGATAAGGGCTGGGCAAGTATGAAAATTTACCTTAAGGTAACGGCTATAATATGATATTTTCATACATCCTGCTGAGCAATATGGAGCTATGATCATGGCAACCGTGCGCAAGACCATCTCCCTGACCGACCAGCAAGACGCCTGGATTGACACTCAGGTCCAGGCCGGCCGCTTACCGAACGACAGCGAATTGATCCGCCGCGAACAAGAACGAAGCGCGGAGCGGGAGTGCGTGCGGCAGACGCTCATCGAAGGCGAGCAGAGCGGGAAGCCGCAGCCTTTCGATTTTGACTCGTTCATACAGCGGAAACGGGCGCAGTACGAAAAGAAGCTGGGTTAGCTCCTTAACGAATTGGCTCGGCTCAGCCAGTTTTGGACCGCTCGATGGAAACCGAAAAAGACAAGATGCTGAGCGGCAGGCTCTACAATCCGCTCGACCCGCAGCTGGCCGATGAGCGCCGCCGCGCCCGGCTTCTCGTCAAAGAACTGAACGACACGCGAGACGATCAGCCGCAGGAGCGTGTCCGCCTGATCAAGGCGCTCATCCCTGCGGCCGGAGCGGATGTCTGGATCGAACCGCCTTTCTTCTGCGACTATGGCAGCAACATCACGCTTGGCGACGACGTGTACTTCAATTTCAACTGCGTCGTGCTGGATGTCGCGCCGGTTCGTATCGGATCGCGGGTACTGTTCGGGCCAGCCGTCCAGATTTATGCGGCCACCGACCCCTTACGGGCGGCGGATCGCAGGATCGGACTGGAACTCGGCAGGGAAATCGGAATAGGGGATGATGCCTGGGTCGGAGGAGGCACCGTCATCTGCCCCGGCGTCCAAATCGGCGCAGGCTCGGTGATAGGCGCGGGCAGCGTCGTTACAAAGGATATCCCTGAAGGGGTGCTGGCTGTCGGCAATCCCTGCCGTACCTTGCGGGAAATCGAGGAATGAGATTGGCTGCCAAACGAATAAATGAGTGTAGCCGCCCTGGGCCCTGATTTTCTGAACAGGCTATCTGTCATAGGCGAGGACCGGCGCCAGCCATCTTTCCGTTTCTTCCAGCGTCAAGTCCTTGCGTTTAGCATAATCTTCCACCTGATCCTTGCCGATCTTGCCAATAGCAAAATATCGGGCATCAGGGTGAGAAAAATAAAAGCCTGATACCGCCGCGGTCGGCACCATCGCGTAGGATTCCGTCACGATGATCCCGGCGTTTTCCGGCGCTTTCAGCAGTTCGAACAGCGGCCCTTTCTCGGTATGATCCGGACAGGCGGGGTAGCCCGGCGCCGGCCGGATGCCGCGATACTCTTCACCCACCAGCTGCTCGCTGCTGAGGTTCTCATCTTTGGCGAAACCCCAGAATTCGCGCCGTATCCGCCAGTGCATATGTTCGGCAAAGGCTTCCGCCAGGCGATCGGCCAGCGCTTTCAGGATGATCGCGCTGTAATCATCATGCGTTTCCTCGAATGCCTTGATGCGCGCGTCTATGCCCATTCCCGCGGTGACCGCGAATGCCCCGATGGCATCCTGGATCCCTGTTTCCTTGGGAGCGATAAAGTCCGCCAGGCACAGGTTGGGGCGCCCGTCGGGCTTCATGGTCTGCTGCCGCAGGTTGTGAAACGTCATTCCAACCCGCATGCGCGCCTTGTCCGTATAGATTTCGATATCGTCGTTGTTTACCGTATTGGCGGGAAACAGGCCGAATACGGAATTTGCCGTCAGCCATTTCTGCTCGACGATCTTTTTCAGCATGGCCTGTGCATCCCGGTAGAGATTGCTCGCTGCCTCTCCCACCACTTCATCCTCGAGAATGGCGGGAAAGCGCCCGGATAACTCCCAGGCCTGAAAGAATGGCGTCCAGTCTATGAAAGGCACCAGTTTTTCCAGCGGATAATTCCTCAGGGATCTCACGCCCACAAAACCGGGTTCAGGGGGCGTATAGTTCGCCCAGTCGGATTTGAAAGCATTCTTGCGGGCATCTGCGATGGAAAGCAGGGGTGCGGGCCCTCTCTTGTTCTTGTGCTGGGTGCGGACCTTTTCATACTCGGCCCTGATACCCTGCACATAACTTTCCTTGAGATCCTCCGACAGCAGATTGCTGCATACGCCGACAGCGCGGCTCGCATCGGGAACCCATACCGTGATGCCGCTGTAGTGCGGGGCCACTTTCACGGCGGTGTGCACCCGTGAAGTCGTCGCGCCCCCGATCAGCAGGGGAATGGTGAAGCCCTCGCGTTCCATTTCCTTGGCCACGTATGCCATTTCTTCCAGGGAAGGCGTGATCAGCCCGGAAAGGCCAACCATATCCGCCTGCTCCTGGCGCGCCATATCCAGGATTTTCGCGCTGGGCACCATCACGCCCATGTTTATCACTTCATAGTTGTTGCACTGGAGCACAACAGTGACGATATTCTTGCCGATGTCATGCACGTCGCCCTTGACCGTGGCGATGACGATCTTGCCTTTGGGCCGCGCATCCCCCAGCAGCTTCTTTTCCGCCTCGATGAACGGCAGCAGGTGCGCCACTGCCTGCTTCATCACGCGGGCCGACTTGACCACCT
>CAZYYR010000101.1:0-8259 GCA_964651465.1 uncultured Nitrosospira sp. | reverse complement strand
CTCGAAAAGGAATACCAGGGGTCTCTCGAAGCGGGATTGGCGATGCGCCAGGAAAAATCGTTGCCGTTCCCCGTACCGCCCTCATATCCTCCCCTGCGAGGCCCGGTGGTAGTGCTCGACAACCAGGCACAATTTCATCCCCAGGCTTATGTTCGCACCCTTGCCCGCGTCGCTGCCGACAAGAGATTCCGCGTCTTCGAGAATTCGATGGTGGTCGAGGTGGATACGGAAAAGCGGATCGTGCGCACCGCAAATGGCGAGGTGAAGGCCGGCGAAATCGTGCTGGCCACGCACTCGCCCAAAGGGTTGCATCTGGTGCAGGCGGAAATGGTGGTCAACCGGGAATATGGCCTTGCCACACGTATTCCGAAGGGATCGTTTCCACCCGGCATCTTCTGGGGGAAGGGCACCGAGCGGCTTTCCGTACGCAATCTGGAGGTGGGCCGCGAGACGTTTCTGATTTGCGTGGGCGAAGAGCACAAGACCGGCCAGGAAGATACCATCACCAGCCTCGGTCGCCTTGAAAACGCCGCACGCGCCCGGTTCGATTTACGCGAAATCGCGTTCCGCTGGTCCGCCCAGAACTACAGTGCGGCGGACAGCCTGCCCTACATCGGCCGCGATGCAAGCGGCTGCCTGATCGCCACGGGCTTTCAGACCGACGGCCTGGTCTACGGCAGCCTGGCGGCCTCCCTCATCGCCGATGAGATTGCCGGCCGGGACAACGTGTTTGCGCCGCTCGTCAAGGCGAACCGCTTTGCCCCCGTCAAGGGTGCGAAAGGCATTGCCGAGGAAACGGCGACCGTGCTGAAATCACTGGTCAAGGACTATATCGGCGGGCAGGAGACGATTCCGCTCTCGCAGCTCATACCCGGCAGCGCGGCAATGGTGAAATTCCAAAACGAGACCCTGGCGGCTTATCGGGATCGGGATGGCGGCCTGTACGCCGTTTCACCGGCCTGCACCCACATGAAGTGCAAGGTCCGCTGGAACGGCGTCGAAAAAAGCTGGGACTGCCCCTGTCACGGCAGCCGCTTCGCACCGGACGGGACCGTCATCGAAGGCCCTGCGACCGAGCCGCTGCAACGGTGGTTCCTGCATGGGCAGTGAGCGCGACAGGATAAAATGACATTGTCAGCAATCTCGAGGCAGGCAAATACTTAAGGAAGCGCTGAATAAATCTCCGCTGGCGCGACGGTGGCTTTGCGGGATGGGATGGGCATCCCGCCGATCTCTGCCAAAGAAAAGAATCAGGATGGACGGGCCATCGGGACTGTCTTGCAAGCCACTCCGGTCAAACCTGGAATCTCCGATTCGCAGCTCGTCAGATTCACCACCGGGCGCCGCATTCCCACCAGTTCACCGCTTTCCTGCAAGTCCACCAGCGCGCGCAGCATCATCTGCTCAAGGACTTTGCCGAACCCCTGATTCTGGGGAAACACCTGGATACCTTCGGGCACCCTCATGTTGCCGATCGCGGTATGGACGGCATGCTTGATCCCGGTGCGGCTGACGGTCCCGCGCGACGTCGTGATGAACATGGACAGCTCATAGGCGTCGGTGATGGTTGTGCCTTTCATCCACAGTGGATGGTCCCTGTCCGGCATCTGTGCTGCCACCGTCCCGCTGTCCGCGATATTGTTCAGTACCACTCGGACCGTACCTTCCGAGCGGCCTGCGGGGGAAAACTCGCTGACGGGCGATATGACGCCCGAATCGCGGAGTATCTGTGAAGCATAATCCCTCAATGGCACGTCCCCCTTGGGAAAATGCTGCCCGTTGCGCTGGAATTCGACTGTCAGCAACAGGTGCAGCGGCGTCTCCGGCCTGCTGATGTTTCCGTAGCTCAGCCCGAGGAACGAGGCGCCCAGAAACGATTCCTTGGGAGTCGTCGTCCCGCATCCGGCCAGGATAAGCGAGGCGACAGCCGATGCCAGGGCGAAGCAATGCGAGACACGCATGATTAACACTCCGGGTTGGCCTGGTGACCCCTCGATCCAGGTGGATCCAGGAATCGCAAGCGATCTGTCCGCACGTTCCTTATCGCATAGAGGGGTATCAATCAAGGATATCGTGCATAACTCGCCGAGTATAGCAATATCGAGGGTAACCCGTTATCCTTCAAGCTGCAACCCGCCGACCTTCCGGTTCGATTGTACCGCCGATACAGAGGGCCTCGATCATGGATACCGAAATCACGCCACACTGTGAAACGCTCGGATTCGACGAGGCAAGAATCAGGCGCGTTATTCAGGTTCTCGGACTTGCCGAGCACGCCCCCCTGGCCGCCCGGCTGCGTGAAGAGATCATTGCAGCAAATGCCAGACCTATCGTCGATGCCTGTTTTACCACACTGACCGGCAGCCGCGACTTCCCGCTGATCGAGGAACATATCGGCGCAGGGCCCCTCAGGCACATCTGGGAGCAGCGCCTGCAATGCTTCGGCGATCATTTCGATACTCCCAGGTATTTCGAAGCGCGACTGGCGATGGCCTATGCCTTTGCCCGGGGAAAAATACCGCTGAGCCTGCTGCAGCTCCTGTATGGCCTGACGCAGCAGAGCCTGGTCAGCCGTATTCTTGAGCGGACCGCAGCTGCGGACTTCCCCGGCACCTATGTCCTGCTGGATACCGTTCTCAAACTGACCCTGCTCGATTTTTTTCTGTCCGCCGAAGGTTATCGCCTGCCGGAACTGGAAGAAATGCGGGAAAACCTGGACAAACTGCGAGCCGAAGCATCGCGGCTGCGTAAAAAAACATCAACGGATGCGCTCACAGGCCTGATGAATTATGCCCATCTCATGGATTCGCTGGATGACCAGATCAGGCGCGCGCAGCAGCGGGATCCTCAGAGCAATCCGCTATGCGTGATCATGGCCGACCTCGACCACTTCAAGGAGATCAATGACACCCATGGCCACATGGTGGGCGATCTCGTGCTCCAGCACGTGGCGGATCGCATCCAGTCTGCCGTGCGTGATCTGGACATGATCGGCCGGTTCGGGGGAGAGGAATTTGTCATTATCATGGCGAATGCCGACCTGGAGCTCGCCCGGCTGATCGCCGAGCGCGTGCGCCACGGCATCATGAATGCGCCCATCCACGTCAACGATGTGAATATCGACGTCACCCTCAGTCTGGGCGTGGCGATGCTGCAGGAAGGCGAACGCAAGGAATCGCTGCTGGAACGCGCCGATGCCGCCATGTACGAGGCCAAGCGCGGAGGGCGAAATCGCGTCGTGGCAGTTCATCATTAAAGCCGGACCCGGCCGCCACAGCCCGATCCCTACCCACCAGACATAAAAATCCGATCAACACCATGTAATACGCAATGTTGTATTATTAGCGTTATTATATGAATAAATTGACAAAAACTATTATCAAATTTACAATATTTTCTATTAAACTTTACAATAGAATATATACGCGATGCTGAGCCTTCCTGGACGCACAAAACGGGCACGTTTAATCCAGCGGTTCCTGATGAATGCGATCAAAGCTGGAGATTCTGAATTTATTAATCATGCGATAGAAACTTTTAAAGTCTCGCGGCAAGCTATATTTAGCCATCTAAGATCATTGGTGAATTTGGGTTATCTAAATGCAACAGGAAATACGCGTGCCAGAGTTTATGTTTTGGGCCCTTTACGGAACCATTCAGCGGTTATTCCATTAACTGGCCTTGATGAAAGCGTAGTTTATTATCGTGATTTCGGTTTTATATTTGATGATCTACCCTCCCATATCGAGAGTATCTGTCATTTCGGTTTTACGGAAATGCTTAATAATGCGATAGATCACTCCGGAGGAACATCAGTTACAATTTTAGTTAAACGAGATACGGAGCGAGTAACCATTCATATTTCTGATAATGGAGTGGGTATTTTCAACCACATTGCACGTGTCTTAAATCTCAGCGACCCACGTGAATCTCTTTTTGAATTACATAAAGGCAAACTCACTACTGATCCCGTAAACCATACAGGCCAAGGCATATTTTTTACGTCTCGAGCTTTTGATGGATTTTATATCGTATCAGGAGACCTGATTTTTTCTCATAAAGAGGGAGACGAAGATGACTATCTTTTGCATAACGAACGGAGGAATAGAGGGACCCATATAGTGATGCATATCAGCTTGGAAAGTAACAGGACTCTTAAATCAGTTTTTGATGACTTCACGGGCAATGAAGAAGAGGATTTTGTATTCAATAAAACCGTTGTGCCTGTCAAACTTGCGCTGTATGAAGGTGAAAATTTGATTTCCAGATCTCAAGCCAAACGTATTCTCAATCGTGTGGAGAAATTTAAAAAAGTCCAATTGGATTTCAACGGAGTCGATATGATCGGTCAGTCGTTTGCGGACGAAATATTCCGTGTTTTTGCTAAGAGAAATCCACATGTCCAGCTTGTTCCTATTAATGTTACTGAAGAGGTTAGAAGAACAATTCAGGCTGCAATTAAAGGCGGTGATTGAAGAAGAATCAGTTGAATCGAAAAAAACGGTGTGCAATGGATACGGGTGATGGTCTACCCCTCCAGCCGCACCGTCCGCAAGGTATCCATTTCTGGACCGGCGGTACCGGAAGCGGACAGCAGTACGGCGCAATCCCCTGGCCGCGCCAGCCCCTGCCCCAGTAGCCAGCGGTACGCCCCCTCGATTACGGTCCGCTCCACGGTGATTTCATCCGCTTCCATGAGGAGAGGAGCCACTCCGCGCACCATCGCAAGGCTTCGATGAAGCAGCGCGGAGTCCGTGACCATGACAAGCGGAACCCGCGGGCGGAAGCGCGCGATCTCCAGCGCTGCCTTCATGTCGCGCACGCGGGCGATGATCGCACGCGCGCCTGTGCGCGTGGCAAGATAGCATGCGGAAAGGCTCAGTTCATTCGCAAACGGAGCAATTGCCGCTGCGGCATCCGAACGGACATGCGAATGCGCCGGATAGTTTTCCATGCGTGCGCCGTATTCCGCCTCCGTCGCGGCGAGCACCCGGTGAAGCACCCCCACCGCCGCGGGGGGAAACCGGCCGATCGCCGTCTCCGCCGACAGCATGACGGCATCGGTGCCGTCCAGCACGGCATTGGCGACATCGGTCACTTCCGCCCGCGTCGGGCGTTCATGACTGACCATCGATTCGAGCATCTGGGTCGCAGTCACGACAGGGCGCGCGGCCGCGTTGGCTGCGGCAATGATCCGCTTCTGCACGATGGGGATCGCGGCAAGATCGGTTTCCACGCCCAGATCACCGCGTGCCACCATGACCCCATCCGCCGCCGCCACGATCCCGTCCAGATCGAGAAGCGCGCGGTGTTTCTCGATCTTCGCCATCAGCAGCGGCCCGTTCCCGGCAGGACATAATGCGCGGACCCGCTCAATATCTTCGGCCGATTGCACGAATGAGACGCCTATCCACTCGACCTCCTGCTCCAGTGCAAAGGCGAGATGACGGCGATCATCCGGCGTCGGCACCAGTGCCTCCAGCGAGGATTCGGGCAGGTTGATCCCGGAGCCCGACCGCACCACCCCGCCCGCGACCGCCTTGCAGCGAATGGCCCTGGATTCCCGGACATCCCTGCCGCCGCTGCCATGACTGTCTGCGCCTTGCACTCGCAACTCGATCGCGCCGTCGGCCAGAAAGACCCGTTCTCCCTCGCGCAACGCATCAAGCAGTTCCGGATTGCGCACAGGCAGCAGAATTACCTTTCCCCCGTCACTGACGTCCTCGTCGATGCCTTCAGGCAGGAGCACGGCAGCGGCGCCCTCCTCCAGTTCCAGGCATCCGCCGGGAAGATCGCCGAGGCGGAACTTCGGGCCGGGCAGATCGACCAGGATGGCGACCGGCCGGCCGGCCTCTGCCGCCGCCTGCCGCACCTGCTGGATGCGTCGCGCATGATCCGCATGGGTCGCATGAGACGCGTTGATGCGTGCAACGTCCATACCTGCACGGATCAGCTGCTCGATCACCCCGGGCGGGTCCGTAGCCGGGCCAAGCGTACAGACGATCCGGGTGCGATGCCAGGCCGTACCGCTCATGGCAGAGATGTTTTCATCATTTTTTCGGGACACATGGGGATAGCCGCCAGGATTTGCTTTTTTAAATCTGCGCAGGCTGTACACATCACGAGCCTTTCAGGAACCAGAATCAGGCGTTTTTCGCGCGACTGGGGCAGGATTTCTACCAGGCACATTCGCGGGTAACAATTATGGCTCGCATATTTTCGCGCACAAACGTGGGGGATGCAGTCGTGCCCAGCGCCATGGGGCCTTTCGTTGACATGACAGGGCTGATGCGGGGTGCCCCGGACCTGGAGCTACCAGTTTTCGCCGAAGGGACGCACCTCGACTTCAAAGCTCCATGCCCGGCGATCCTGATGCGCCAGAAACCAGGCCGTCTCCGCCAATCCTGCAGGGTCCACGAAGAAATCGTCGCCTTTGTCTCGCATCGCCTGCCGCGTTCTGGGAAGGTCGACCACGCCGTCCACGATCAGCAGCCCGACATGGATTCCCGCCGGCCAAAGCGCACGAGCCATCGATTCAGCCAGGCTGCGCTGTGCGGCCTTTGCCGGCGCAAATGCCGCCGTCCCCTTTCCGCCTCGCAGCGATGCCGTCGCCCCGGTGAAAAGGATGGTGCCCGAACCGCGGGCTTTCATCCCGGGGATCACAGCCTGGGAGCAAAGCAGCGAGCCATAGGCATTGACGCGCCATGCAGCCTCGAACTCGGCGGGGGTAATTTCCTCGACCGATTTGAACACGCCGGAGCCCGCGTTGAAGAGCAGGACATCCACGGCGCCCAGGTCTGCCGTGATCCTGTCGAACACCGTGGTGACAGAGGCAGGATCGCTCACATCGCACGCATAGGCAACGGCCCCGTCGATCTGTTCGGCTAGACCGGCGGCCTTGGCGCTGTCACGAGCAAGCAGCGCAACAGCATACCCGCCGTCCGCGAAGCGCCGAGCCAGCGCTGCACCATTGCCTGGTCCTGCTCCAGCCACGACGGCTACGGGTTTGCGTTCCTTCATGGAGAACTCCTTCTTCGATCAAATCTCAAGTGGCGCGGCAGAAAACGGAAGCTTTGGGCAACATTACAGAACATCCATCAGTTTATTGCAAGCGGCCTTTCATTCCGTGTTGGTCTAGTTGGTCTAATTGGACAGAACAGGCACGAGCATGACGCCGTTTACAAACCGATCAAGCCGATTCAGCCGATTTCTCCAAGGGCGGCGGCCGCCAGCGCTGCCATAGCCGGACGACAAACAGCACAACCCATAAAACCGACAGAAAAGGCGCCGCCAGCACCGGCAGCCCGACTGGAAGAAGAATTTGGGTGAGCCCGATCTGGAACAGCGGAGCGAGCACGCCAGACAGCACAGCCAGAAGCGCGCTCGTGGTGTCCGGCCTGAGAAAGACCTGCCCGACCGCAATGGAAGCCAGAGCGGCATTGAATCCATACAGTCCGATTTCGATGGCATGGGGATCGGCTCCCAGCCATGTTGCGATCAGGCTTCCTGTAAACGCACCTCCAGCAAGCAGCAGAGCGCCTCGGGGCAATGCAATTGCGACCCCGATCAGAATCAGGATGCCCACCACGAAGCTATCTGCAAAAAAGATCTGGCTGACGCCTTTCAGCAGCAAAGCCGGCCAGGCGTCGGCCGATACCGTTGCGGCACGGAGCACGCTTGCAGGCAAGGCCGCACCAGAGAGGTCCGGGTCCGCCGTGCGCAGGGCGGGCCCGATATCGAATGCATGGTCGATCACGGGGATCGCCAGAATGAATATCCAGCAGATCAGGACGAATGGCGCTGTGGCTGGAGGAACCTGAAACGCAGAGCGGAGGACGGACGGCTTCGTCATCATTGCGAAGACCGCGCTGGAGAGGATTGCTGCCAGCACGATGTACAGCCAAAGCCGGGGATCATAGTCAAGAAACGTCCACAGGCATGCACCCGCAAGCGTTCCGTTGAAACCGTACAGGCCCGCGTCGATATCGCTCCTGGGGCACTTCAAGGCAGTGGCGGCGGCTGTGCTGCTGACGGCTCCTAACGTGGCAGCCAGGCCGGCCATCACGTCGTTCACGTAAAATGCCGTCAGAAAAATAAATCCCGTGACAGCGTTGCCGCAAAAAATGACCTGTCCAACGCCTCTGAAAATGATCCTGAGGGGTCTGGGCAGGGCCTCATCGAGTTTCAATGACCAGTTCAAAATGTCCTTTTTTCAAGCTGGAGTGCTGCGTATGGATGGAAGCAGCCTCAAGTGATGGC
>CAZYYR010000100.1:0-8304 GCA_964651465.1 uncultured Nitrosospira sp. | reverse complement strand
GCCGGAATGCGCGCGATCCTGGCAATGATGCCTTCGATTTCATGCTTGCTGATGATTTTACGCTGCCTGGATTTGGGCAGGATGCGCTGCGCCGCTCCCGCTTCATCTATGACGTCGATGGCCTTGTCGGGCAGATGCCGGTCGTTGATGAAGCGGGCAGACAGTTCCGCCGCCGTGGTGAGCGCGGTAGCCGTATACTTGACACCATGATGGGCTTCGTAACGGGCCTTGAGGCCGCGCAATATGGAAACGGTTTCATCCACGCTGGGTTCCAGCACGTCGATTTTCTGGAACCGGCGCGAAAGCGCATGATCCTTCTCGAAAATACCGCGATATTCGCTATAGGTCGTGGCGCCGATGCATTTCAACTGGCCCGTGTTCAGTATCGGCTTCAGCAGGTTGGACGCATCCAGCGTCCCGCCTGAAGCGGCACCCGCACCGATCAGCGTGTGGATCTCGTCGATGAACAGGATGGCATTGGAACTCTCCAGCAACTGTTTGAGCACTGCCTTCAACCGTTGCTCGAAATCCCCGCGGTATTTTGTGCCCGCGAGCAGCGCGCCCATGTCCAGCGCGTAGACTTGATGGTGAGCCAGTATATCCGGCACATCATTCTCGATGATGCGACGCGCCAGCCCTTCGGCAATCGCGGTTTTACCTACCCCGGCTTCCCCCACCAGCAGCGGATTGTTCTTGCGGCGGCGGCACAATGTCTGGATGAGGCGCTCAAGCTCCCGTTCGCGGCCGATGAGCGGATCGATTTTGCCCGCCAATGCCTGCGAGTTGAGATTGACGGCATAGCTTTCCAGCGCGCCGCCCGCATTCATCTCCTGCTCGGTATCGCCTTCGCTTTCGGTCTTTGCATTCGTCCCTTGCGGCACCTTGCTGATGCCATGGGAAATATAGTTCACAACATCGAGGCGCGTGACTCCCTTCTGATGGAGGAAATACACCGCATGGGAATCTTTTTCGCCAAAAATCGCGACCAGGACGTTGGCTCCGGTGACCTCCTTTTTTCCGGATGACTGAACATGCAGGATGGCTCGCTGGATGACGCGCTGGAATCCGAGGGTAGGCTGGGTATCCACCTCGCCGCTGCCGCCAACGGTGGGTGTATTTTCAGTGACATGCTCTGTCAGCAGGCGTCGCAAATCGTCCATATCGACCGAACAAGCCCGCAATACTTCCGCGGCGGTCGGATTGTCGAGCAGAGCCAGCAGCAGATGCTCGACGGTAATGAACTCATGGCGTTTCTGTCGGGACTCGACAAACGCCATGTGCAAACTGACTTCCAGCTCTTGAGCAATCATTTCAATTCTCCTCCATCACGCACCTTAGCGGATGCTGATGCTGCCTCGCAAATGCGACCACCTGCTCAACCTTGGTTGATGCTACATCGTTCGGATACACTCCGCAGATCCCTGCTCCGTCCATATGGACTTTGAGCATGATTTGCGTTGCCTGTTCTCGATTCATGGAAAAAAATGTCTGTAACACAACTATAACGAAATCCATGGGGGTGAAGTCATCGTTCAGCAAAATCACCTTGAACATCGGCGGCGGCTTGAGCCTGGTCTTCTCCGGCTCGAGTTCAATACCCCCATGATTTCCTGCAGCAGCCATGATGCCTTTTTTTCGTCCCCGGTTAGAGCAGAAATAACACTACTATCAGTCCTTATATTTGATGATTGCGCCGAAATATTCAAGCCCCTTTGAAAAATATTCTGTCTCATTTCCAGCAAATACCTGCAATGTCTACTTGACTTGTAAACTGGTTTTGCGTAAAACAACTCTTGGCGTTTGGCTTCAAGTTCTCTGCAGCACCGGTTACAGCCGTTTTGCGGTCTTGAAACTCAAACATTGTTCGGGTTTTCAGCCCGTTTTTTTATAGGAAGCGAAAATGGCAACTGGTACAGTTAAATGGTTCAACGACTCAAAGGGATTCGGCTTCATTACTCCCGATGATGGAAGCGAAGATTTATTCGCTCATTTTTCCGCAATCAACATGTCCGGATTCAAGACTCTCAAAGAAGGGCAAAAAGTAACATTCGAGGTTACCCAAGGTCCAAAGGGCAAGCAAGCGTCAAACATCCAATCTGCTTAAGGATTGCAGCCGACGGCACAGCCGGTCAGCCTGTAGTCGACTACAGAATTTAAGACACCCCTTGCCGTTCCCGGCAGGGGGTTTTTCATTCCGCAGCACCCATGCGTTCAACCAGCGCCCCGCCGAATCCCGAGCACGAGACTTGACGGGGATTGGTCATCTGACGCGCAAAGTCATACGTCACGATTCCGTCCTGGATCGTTTTCTCCATCGCCTTGATGATCAGGTCGGCGGCTTCGCCCCAGCCGATATGCCGCAGCATCATCTCCGCGGACAGGATGAGCGATCCGGGGTTGACCTGGTCCTTGCCGGCATATTTCGGCGCAGTCCCGTGGGTCGCCTCGAACATCGCAACCGAATCGCTCAGGTTTGCGCCCGGCGCGATGCCGATCCCGCCCACCTGAGCGGCGAGCGCATCCGAGATGTAGTCGCCGTTCAGGTTGAGCGTCGCGATCACGTCGTACTCCTCCGGGCGCAATAAAATCTGCTGCAGGAAAGCGTCCGCGATCACATCCTTGATGAGAATCCCGCCGTGGCTCTCAGGCAGTTTCATCCACGGCCCGCCATCCAGTAGTGTCGCGCCGAACTCTCTGGCAGCCAGTTGGTAGCCCCAGTTCTTGAACGCCCCTTCGGTGAATTTCATGATGTTGCCTTTGTGCACAAGCGTGACCGAGGGGCGCTTGTTGTCGATGGCATATTGTATCGCCTGGCGCACCAACCGCTCGGTGCCCTCGCGCGATACCGGCTTGATGCCGATCCCCGAGGTCTGCGGAAAACGTATTTTGGTGACGCCCATTTCAGTCATGAGAAAGCCGATGACCTTCTGTGCTTCTTCCGATTCGGCGTCCCATTCGATGCCCGCATAAATATCTTCCGAGTTCTCCCGGAAAATGACCATGTCCGTTTTTTCCGGATTTTTCAGGGGACTGGGCACCCCCCGGAAATAGCGGACAGGGCGCAGGCACACGTACAGGTCCAGTTCCTGCCTCAGGGCCACGTTGATGGAGCGGATGCCTCCGCCTACCGGCGTGGTGAGCGGGCCTTTGATCGATACCACATACTCTCGTGCGGCCTCCAGTGTTTCTGCAGGAAGCCAGACGCTTTCCCCATATATCCGGGTGGATTTTTCGCCGGCATAGACTTCCATCCATGCAATCCTGCGCTTGCCCCCGTATGCCCGGCTTACCGCGGAATCCACCACTTGTTTCATGACCGGGGTAATATCCACGCCGATACCGTCGCCTTCGATGAACGGAATGATAGGATTATCGGGCACACTCAGGGAAAAATCGGCGTTCACGCGAATCCTGGCGCCTTCGGCAGGTGTGCTGATATGCTGATACATGGTCTCTCCAAACAAAGGGCGATAAAATGGCGGCGTTTCACCCCGCATATGGCATCAGGGCCTGCGCCGATACGGTCCTATGGACCGTACAGTAAGTAAGTGGTGACTATATTTTACCCGCGTTTCGCGCCCCGGCGCGCGCTTTTGGCATGAAGCACCTCCCGTGGCGGCAATGCACCGCCAGGAACGGGGCGGGCGGAATGTAATTTCCCATTTTTTTCGGGCGGACATGGCGGAAACAATGATCTGGAAACCCAATGTCACCGTTGCGGCGGTCATTCAAAAGGAAGGAAGATATCTGCTGGTCGAGGAAGAGACCGGCAGCGGTATCCTGTTCAACCAGCCCGCGGGCCATCTCGAGCCAGGCGAGTCCATCCTTCAGGGTGCCATACGGGAAACCCTGGAAGAAACGGGCTACACGTTTGTTCCGCAATCGCTGACCGGCATTTACCACTGGCATTCTTCCGCGGAGAAGACGACGTTCATCCGCTTTGCATTCAGTGGTTCCATCAGCGGCCATGATCCTGAACGGACGCTGGACAGCGGGATCGTGCGCGCCGGATGGTTTGGCCCGGATGAGATCCGCCAGAGGATGGACCGTCATCGCAGCCCGCTCGTGATGAGGTGCATTGAGGACCATCTGGCGGGGAAAAGGTATCCGCTGGAACTTCTTGTACATTACGACTGAATGGATGATACGGGCATATGGAATACATGGGATACATGGAATACATGGGATATATGGGATATACAGGGTAGATGGCGAGGATGCGCGTGGTGGTGGGCATGTCGGGCGGGGTGGACTCGTCCGTCGCAGCCCTGCTGCTCAAACAGCAGGGCCATGAGGTGATCGGCCTCTTCATGAAGAACTGGGAGGACGACGATACTGAAGAGTATTGTTCTTCCCGGCAGGATCTGATCGATGCAGCATCCGTATCGGACATCATCGGTATTCCGCTGGAGGCGGTCAATTTTTCAGCCGAATACAAGGAACGTGTTTTCAGCCACTTCCTTTCTGAGTACAGGGCCGGACGCACGCCCAATCCGGATGTGCTGTGCAACGCCGAGATCAAGTTCAAGGCTTTCCTCGAACATGCTGCCGGGCTTGGCGCCGACCGCATCGCTACCGGCCATTATGCCCAGGTACGGGAGACGGGTGGTCTGTTCCAGCTGCTCAAGGGAGAGGATGGAACAAAGGACCAGAGCTATTTTCTCTATCGCCTCAACCAGGCGCAACTGTCCAGAGCGCTGTTTCCCATCGGCCATCTCTACAAGCGCGAGGTCCGCAGGATTGCGCAGGAACATGGGTTGCCGAATTTTTCCAAGAAGGACAGTACCGGGATCTGCTTTATCGGCGAACGGCCTTTTCGTGAATTTCTCAACCGTTACCTGCCGGATGAGCCGGGTGAAATCCAGACCTCTGCCGGGAGAGTCATGGGAAAGCATGCCGGCCTGATGTACTACACCATCGGCCAGCGGCAGGGGCTCGGTATCGGCGGAACGCGCGAGGGGGACGGCGAACCGTGGTTTGTTTCAGGAAAGGATCTGGAGGGAAATGTTCTGACTGTGGTCCAGGGCCACGACCATCCCGACCTGTTCCGTTCCGTGCTCCGCGCGAACGATCTCACATGGATCAGCGGCCGGATGCCGCATTGCAACTGGGTATATTCCGCCAAGATACGCTACCGGCAGACCGATGCGCCCTGCGCCATCACCGCGATCGACGATCAGCGATGCAGCATCGAGTTTGCCCAGCCGCAATGGGCGGTGACGCCGGGACAATCCGTGGTGGTCTATGAAAGCAAGGTCTGCCTGGGCGGCGGCGTCATTATCGGTTCCGACTGAGTGCAATCGTGCATCCTCATGCCTCTCTCGGGGCTGTCTCCGCAAATGCGGGGCGATTTTCCAGTCTTTCCGAAAGTCCGACGAGATTGGAAAACCTATCGCGCCACTCGATTTCCGGAAAACGGAAATCCAGATAGCCCAAGGCGCAGCCCAGCGCGATATCGGCCAGCGTATAGCCATTGCCGTCACACCATTTATTGTCGCCCAACTGGCGGGCTGCTGCTTCCAGGCCCCGTGCAACCTTTTTCTGCTGGCGCTCGATCCATTCCGTGCTTTGCTGGATCTTATCGCGCTTGCGTTCAAGAAATATGGCCGCCGCTGCATCGCAGATACCATCTCCCAGCGCTTCCCAGCGCTTCACCATGATGCGCCTGCGGCCGGATTCCGGAATCAGGCGGGATACGGGATTGATGCTGTCGAGATAGTCGACGATCACGCGCGAGTCGTAAAGATGGGTGCCATCATCCATGATCAATATCGGAATCTTGCCAAGCGGATTGAAGTCCGGCACGTGACTGTCCGCGCTCCAGGGGGCTTCGAGTTCGAAACTGTAACCAGTACGCTTTTCGGCCAGCACAACGCGGGCCTTGCGCACGTAAGGACTGGTGAGCGATCCGATCAGCTTCATCACGCGTATTGGTATTCCCCCTTGAAGACGGCACATTATATCGGCTTTCTGCAGACCGTGGCACAGGACGCGGCATGTTAAAATCTCGTGTCGGAGGCTCCTGTCGCATCAATAAAATGAATTCACCCAGGCTCACTGGTCTCACCAGTCTTACCGCACTCTCTCCCCTCGATGGCCGCTATCACAGCAAGATCGATGCGCTCAGGCCCTATTTCAGTGAATTCGGGCTGATCCGTTATCGCGTCCAGCTTGAAGTCGAGTGGCTCAAGGCTTTGAGCCGGGCACCTGAAATCGTTGAGTGCACCCCGTTATCGCCTGGGAGCATCGCGCAACTCGACAGCATGGTCGCCCATTTTTCCGAAGCGGACGGCGAAGCGGTCAAGCATATCGAAGCGCGTACGAACCATGACGTCAAGGCCGTGGAATACTGGCTGAGGGAACGGCTGATGCACCAGCACGATACGGCCCGGATTTTGCAGTTCATTCACTTCGCCTGCACGTCGGAAGACATCAATAATCTCGCTCATGGCCTGATGCTGATGCACAGCCGTGACAGCGTCATGTTGCCCGCGCTGGAACAGATCACCGGCAAGGTGGTTCGGATGGCGCATGAACTGGCGGATATGCCCATGCTTGCCCGGACGCACGGACAGCCGGCGACGCCTACCACGGTTGGCAAGGAACTGGCCAATTTCGCATATCGTTTGCAGCGCGCGCAACGGCGTCTGGCCCACGTGGCCGTGCTGGGGAAGATAAATGGCGCAGTCGGCAATTACAACGCTCATCTGAGCGCGTATCCGGCATTCGACTGGCAAAAGTTTGCGCGGGATTTCGTGGAGCAGCTCGGCCTCGAATTCAATCCCTACACGACCCAGATTGAACCGCACGATGCCATGGCCGAGCTGTTCGACGCCTATGCCCATGTCAATACCATCCTCCTGGACTTCAATCGCGACATCTGGAGTTATATTTCCCTGGCTTATTTCCGGCAGAAAACGGTAAAAAACGAAATCGGGTCATCGACCATGCCGCATAAGGTCAACCCGATCGATTTCGAAAACTCCGAGGGTAACCTGGGCATCGCCAATGCCCTGCTGCGTCATCTGAGCGAGAAGCTTCCGCTATCGCGCTGGCAGCGCGATCTGACTGATTCCACGGTACTGCGCAACATGGGTGTCGCGCTGGGCCACACCTTGCTGGCATACGGTTCGTGCAGCAAAGGGCTGGCAAAGCTGGAAATCAATCCGGAACGCCTCAAGGAAGATCTGGCGGACGCCTGGGAGGTGCTGGCCGAGCCCATACAGACGGTCATGCGCCACTATGGCATACCGGACGCCTATGAGCAGTTGAAGGAATTGACGCGGGGCAAAGGCGGCATTACCAGGGCGATACTGAATCAGTTCATCGACAGCGTTGCGTTGCCGGAAAGTGAAAAGATGCGGCTGCGCGAAATGACCCCTGATCAATATACAGGCTATGCTGCCACCCTGGCTCACCGGATCGGGACCGAAAGCTGAATTTCGTCCCTTCATTCGCATGATTTCACAGGAACAGACGAGATCGATCTCGCCCTGTTTCTTTTTGGGCTTGAAATCGAAGAAAGCGGCCCGATATGTCTACGGAGCCCATGAACCGACTGTTTGCCGCAGATTTGTTCCAGGGTTCCTGGGAACCGAAACGAGGAGAAGCCATGACAAATGAACATCAGCACCATCCCGAGCCATCCGAACTGTCCGTGAAGCCGGACACTGGCGCCCCGCAGCCGCAGGAGAGAGAGGCCAGCGAACACAAGACAGCGGAACCTGAAGCCGAAGTAATGCCGAGCCTAGAGCAATTGCTGAAGAAAGCGGAACTCGATGCTTCGGAACATCATGATGCCTGGCTGCGTGCCAAGGCAGAGGCCGAAAATATCAGGAAGCGTGCGCAGGTGGACGTTGCCAATGCCCACAAATATGCAGTCGAAAATTTTTCCACCGAACTGCTTGCCGTGATGGACAGCCTGGAGGCTGCCCTGGCAGTGGAAAATGCAACTGTCGATAATTTCAAGAGCGGCGTGGAACTGACCCTCAGGCAGCTGACCGCCGCCTTCAATAAGTACAATATCCATCAGATCAATCCGGAAGGCGAGAAATTTGATCCGCATCTGCATCAGGCCATGTGCGTGGTGGAGTCGGAACAGGCGCCCAACTCAGTAGTGCAGGTCATGCAGAAAGGTTACATGCTCAACGATCGGGTGATCAGGCCGGCCCTGGTGTCGGTTTCCAAATCGAAAGACGCTTGAAATTTCAATCTTCACCCCCATTTTCAACGATAACCCGCACTATTCGCGCAGCCGGTTCATTCGGAATCAACTCACAAAGGACCAATTATGGGAAAAATTAT